>DATJFP010000035.1 GCA_035495615.1 Verrucomicrobiia bacterium
GCGTTGCCCTGGATGAGCCAGCGTTTGCCAAACGTATCCACCTGCACAAGACGCGCCGTATCTTTCTTGCCCGCGGCATCCGTCAGTTCCAAAAGGACGCTTGTCACATTCGGGCTATCGACCTGCAGCACAAGACCGCCCGGGAACGCCGTATTGAAATTGATCGCTTCAACTGTATTCGTCGTGTTCGGATTGTCGTAGGCAATGAAAGCGCCGCCAAAAGCCGTGGCGTTGGCGCCGTTGTAATTGACCGTCGCAAAGGTCTGGCCGAGATTTGTGATCGTCGCCGTAGACCCCGTCGACGAAAAAGCGTTGATCGAAGGTCTCTCTCCCGTCGAAAGAAGAGGAAGTTTCGTGATGTCCGCTTCTGTCTTCGTCGGATCAGGACCGATTTCTTTCGTTACATCAAAATCGCCCCACTGGAGGGTTAATTGGGAATTACTTTCCTGTCCCAGCACCACAAGCGACATCGTAACGATGTCCGCGGCGTTCACTTCGTCAAATTGCGAAGGCAAAACCTTCCAGCGTTGGCCGAAGCCCAGGATATTCGTGAGCTTCACGGAATCCACGTTCCCCTGCGAATCGGTGACTTCCATGACCACGTCCGTGATATTGGCGCCGGCGCTATCCAATTGAAAAATCAAACCATTCGGATACAGCGTATTCAGATTGATGGATTCGATGCTAAGCGTCGACGGATTATCGTAATTGACAAACATGCCGCCGAAAGAGTTGCCGTTGACGCCGTTGTAGGTCAGGCGCGCCAAAGTCTCGGAAAACATCTGGAGATTCGCCGTGCTGCCGTCGCCGCTGGCAAAAGCGGAAAGCGTCGGCCTGGCGCCGGTGCTCGTCAGCGGAAGTTTCGTAATATCTTGCGGCTGGGAATTGGGATCGGGCGGAACGTTTGGCGTAAACGCAAAATTTCCCCAATCCAAAGTCAGCTTCGCGTTGGTTTTCTGGCCGAGGATCACGAGCGAAATAATGGAAATCTTGGTGCGGTCGACTTCGTCAAACTGTGTTGGAAGAATTTTCCAGCGCTGTCCAAACCCAAGAATATTGGTGAGCTGGACGGAATCCACCTTGCCCGTGGCATCGGTCACTTCCAAAATAACATCGCTGATTCCCGTGCCGGGGCTGTCCAGCTGCAGGACAAGTCCGTTCGGAAAAAGCGTATTGAAGTTGACTCCCTCGACCGTACCGGTGCCGGGATTGTCATAGTTGATGTAAAGACCGCCGAAAGAGTTGGAGCCCGTGCCGTTATAGGTGACGCGGGAAAGCGTTTCAGAAAAAGTTTCGAGTGTGGAGGTGCTGCCGTCGGAGCTCGCGAACGTATTGAGCACCGGGCGCTTGCCCTGGCTATTTAAAGGAAGCTTCGTGATGTCCTGCGGCTGTGAGTTCGGATCTGGCGGAATCGGAGGCGTAAAGGCAAAATCGCCCCAGTCGAGCGTTAGCTGCGCATTGGACTTTTGCCCGTGAATCACGAGCGAAATGACGGAAATTTTAGTGCGGTCGACGTCATCAAACTGTGATGCCAGGATTTTCCAGCGCTGGCCGAAGCCCAGGATGTTCGTAAGCTTTACGGAATCGACATTGCCCAGGGAATCGCTGACTTCGAGCTCGATCTCGTTAATCCCGGTTCCCGGGCTGTCCAACTGGAAGATGATCCCATTCGGAAATGTCGTATTAAGATTGATGGTTTCGATGGCGCCCGTGGAAGAATCATCATAATTAATGAAGGCTCCGCCAAACGCGTCACCATTAATACCATTGTAAGTAATGCGGGAAAGGGTCTGGGAAAACTGCTGGAGCGTCGCAGTTGAACCGCCGCTCGCAAAAGTCGTAAGCGCCGGATGCTTGCCCTGGCTATTTAAAGGAAGCTTCGTAATGTCCTGCGGCTGCGAATTCGGATCGGGCGGGATCGAAGGAGTAAAAGCGAAATTACCCCATTTAACTTTGATGGCCTGATTGTTAGCCTGCCCTTTGACGACCAGGGAGAAAATTACGGCCTTGGTCGGATCAATCTTCTCGAATTGATTCGGCCGAGCGACCCAGCGCCGGGCCGTCCCATCGATGCTGACGAAATTCACGAAGTCGCGGTTGCCGTTAACGTCGGTGATTTCCAAATTAACCGAAGTAAGAGAGCCTCCGCTATTGTCCATCTCGAGGATTATTCCGTTCGGGAAAAGAGTGTTCAAATTGACGGTTTCAACGGTCCCGGTCGAAGGAAGGTCGTAGCTGAAGTACGCGCCGCCGAAAGAACCCGCGCCCGTTCCATTGTACTGGAGCGTCAAATCCTTAGACGAAGTGAGGACAACGTTAGCGGAAGAACCGTCACTGCTGGCAAACGTATTGAGAATGGGTTTGGTCGCGTCCGCTTTCGCAGGCACAGGGGTCACGTCATTGGTCGTTTTCGTGGGATCGGGCGCGAGGTTCGGCGTAAAGCTCATGCCGCCCGTCGTAATATCGAAATAACCCGTGCCCGGATGCGTGGGCTGCGTTTCGCCGATGAAAATAATTTCTTTGATCGCATTAAAATTAATGCCGGCCAATTCGGATTTGAGAATGGTGTAATCCTGGGGCGTCGAAGTGACGGCAATGACTTTGGAAGCCGAATTGTTGTTCGTGTCTTTGAATTCGATCTTGATCGTCGTAAAGCAGGAAGCGCTGCAGCAAAAACCGTCGCAGCGCGGATTCGTGCTCATGCGCCAGGTAAATTCCGTAAAACCGCTCAAATTCTGGGGGCCGTATTCGGAAGCGCCGAAATTTAAAACCGCGCCCTGGAAACCGCCGTTGGAAACGTCAAAATCAAAACGAAAATTGGAGGTTGATTGCGGCTGGTTGTTCCACTGCGACATGAACGGAGCTCCGCCGCCGTTGAAAAATCCAAGGACCGGAAATCCGGGAAAAACCGTCGGGCCCTGGGAGACGAGAGGCTCGGCATATTTTTTATCGAAATCGCGTTCGTTGTATTCGTCGACCGCCTTGATAAATTCGCTCAGGAGATTGCGCGTATCTTTCGTGGACTGGTCCGGCGAATAATACTTCTGGAACTGGCTGACAAGATAATCAAAACCAAAAGGCTCTTTTTCGTTCAGGACCGATTTGCCGTCGTACTGATAGGCAAATTCATTTCCCTTGGCATCGATGCCATAACTATAAAAAAGAATATCGCCTCCGAATTGTGCGGCAGCCTGGATGTCCTCTAATCCCGGCTTCGGATCCTGTCCGAGCGGATGGTTATGGGCAATCATCGCCACGCGGCCTTCGGCGGCCGCCTTCTTAAGCATGTCTTTGGCGGCTGGATTAAGGAGCACTTCGCCTTGCCTGCCGGTCGTCAGAATGACGGCTTCGCCATCGACCACAAGAATCGCGTGCTCGACGTTCAAGTTCGCCGCGGTCCTGAGATCACGGGCTTCGGGTGCTTTTGCAAGAATGTTTGCCGCAGCATAATCAGTCGTGACATCGCTCAGCGCTTCCTCCATGTCGATGCGCTGACCGTAGTCCCGATATTCCGTGTTCCCTTCACGCGCCGTCTTTTCCGGATACAGAAGAAGATCGCGGGAGAGAAAATCTTCCGTGGTTTCCTTATAATTAGCGCTGCTTTCAGGCTTGGAAGGCGCCGCGGAATCCGCGGTTTTGGTGGCTATGTTCTGCTGAGCCGTGAGATCATCGAGAGGTGTAGCAGCATAAACGGGCACAATCAGTTGCTGTGCGAAGAAAATGAAGGAAAGCGCGGCGGAAAGATATCTCTTCGATACTATATGAAGATGCCACCTTTGGAAGGGTTTACATCTCATATGATCTCCTGGATTACAAGGTTTTAAAATCCTTAAGATAAGCAGTTAAAAGAATTAGCCTGAAAGCGACAAAAGTATAACACTTAATTTTTTTTAAGTCAAACAACCTAAATTGATACGATTTAGGCAGTTACAACATATTTTCAAGAATATAATAACACACAACGCCTTTCTTGCCGTCGGGAGAAACCTGAAAAGAGCCCGGGATAGCGCTGGTAAAAAGAGGTTTCTTCTGTGGTAGAAACCCCGAGCGAGTCGGGAGAAGACTGAAAGAATATGCCCGGAGCCAGACTTGAACTGGCACGGGAGTTTAAATTCCCGACGGATTTTAAGTCCGTTGCGTCTGCCGATTCCGCCATCCGGGCATAAAAATGGAGGCGCGGGGCGGAATTGAACCGCCGTATATCGGTTTTGCAGACCGATGCATTACCACTTTGCTACCGCGCCGTTGAGAGCATGCGAAATGGAGGAAAAAACGGGGATCCAGACTCCCCGCTCGAAGCGTGCTTGCGCGCGCCGTGTTACCCGAGCGTTAACGGAGATACTGTAATTCCTCGCCGGTATTCGGATCAAATTTGTACCGGTCCGGAAACGTCTGGCCAGTCCGGGGATTATATTTGGTATGCATTTCCTGCGTGGCCTGAGCAGGCGCAGCTTGCTGTTGCATCGGTTGCTGCTGAGCACCATAAGGCTGGGGCGCGTACTGGCCTTGATACTGCTGCTGCATCATTTCCTGCCGCAATTCCCTTTTGGTCGCTTCTTTCTGGCGACGCGCAGTTTCACCTAAGAGGGCTCCACTCAATGCGCCCGCGCCAGCTCCGATTGCGGTCCCGACGCCGGCATGTCCCGTCTGGCTGCCGATAATGGCTCCTAAACCTGCGCCCAAGCCGCTGCCTAACAAGGCCCCGCTTTCGCGCTCTGTGACTCCGCCCGACTCCGAGGCACAACCAGCAAAAACAAAAAGGACCATCAGGATCGCAAAATGACTCTTAATCTTTCTCATGGAATGACTACCCTCCTAGTTCACATTTGAAGACGTTTCGGGCAACATTATATTCACTTTTGGATATTCAGGTATGACTTTTTTGCCTTGGCTTCGACCCATTCTATAAGGGCCTTGGCGATATGCGATTTAGGCTGTTTCCTATAGGTTTGGATCTGTCCGCCGGGAGAAAGGAACGCCGTATTGATCCGGCGGTCTCCGAACGGGATATGCGTTTTCGAATAATAATTTGCTACGATCCCATCGAGGTGTTTCCGCTTCAGTTTGGACCGCGCGTTACGGAGCCAATCTTCGGTCTCCAGGCAAAAGCCGATGACGATGCGGCCGCCTTTACGGCGCGCCAAGCCAGCCACGATATCGGGCGTCTGGACCAGCCGCACCTGCCTCATCTTCGTCCTGCGGATTTTATGCGCCTTCTTTTGCGGAAAGGTGAAATCGCATACGGCCGCGACCATGACCAAAACGTCGTGCCGGGGAAATGCCGTTTCGCATTTCTTTTTGAGCTCCGCCGCGCTGGTAATTGAAATAAACCGGGCACCGCGCGGCGCGGGCAATGCGGTAGGGCCGCTGATCAACGTAACATGGTGGCCTTTTTTCTGCGCCGCGCTGGCGAGAGCGTACCCCATCTCACCCGTGGAAACGTTGGAAAGAAAACGAACCGGATCGAGCATCTCTCTCGTGGGGCCGGCCGTGATGAGAACTTTCAAGGAAGAAGGTTTTATTTTTTGCCTGCGCATCGGGCGACGACTTCCAGAATCGCTTTCGTATCGGAAATATGGCCCATCGCGGTTCTGCCGCAAACAAGGTCGCCCTGGATGGGATCGACGATTTCATACCCCACTTCCCGCAAAGTCGCCAAATTCTTCTGCGTGAGGGTATGATAGTACATCTGGTCGTTCATGGCGGGAACGACGATCACCGGCTTCCGAGTGGCGAGCACAATGCAACTCGCCAGGTCATCGGCCATGCCTGCGGCAAGACGCGCGATGAAATTGGCTGAAGCAGGAGCAATGAGGACCGCGTCGGATTCTTCCGCCAGGGACGTATGGATCACATCGTACGGGGTATCCGCGGCGAAGAACTCCCCGTAAACAGGCTGTCCAGAAACGGCCCGCAAGGTCAAAGGGGTCACAAACTCCTGGGCCCCTTTAGTAAGCACACAAGTGACCTTGGCGCCAGCTTCGCGGAGTTCCTTGATCACGTCCCCCGACTTATAAGCGGCAATACTTCCCGAAAGAATCAGAAGAAGGTTTTTACCCTTCAGTTTTTTCGGATTTTTTACCGCGGGTCTTGGGTTCTTCATAGCGAACTTTTCCGCCTGCGATTTCCTGCAGAGCAATCACGGCAACCTTTTTGGAATCCGAAGCGACCAGTGTCTGTGCACCCTGGGTCAATTCGTTGGCGCGCTGTGCCGCCGCAAGTACGAGTTTATAAAAGCTGGGCTTTTCGTTCGTGACCAGCTTTTCAAGAGGAACGTATGGCATGATTTTCAGTTCTCCTTTCCTTTTTTTTTTGGGATACAAACCCTTCGATCTCTAAAACAGTCTGCTCCAAATTTTTATTCATGACGGTAAAGTCATAAAGACGAGCATCTTTGATCTCTTCCTGGGCTGCGGTGATGCGCCGTTCGATCTCCTCGAGGCTGTCGGTCTTCCGCCCTTCGAGCCTGTCCCGCAAAACCTTGATCGACGGAGGCAGCACGAAAATCGTGCAAAGCGGAACTCTTCCCTCCAGAACTTTTTTGATTTTGCGCATGCCCTGAACATCGATGGCCAGGACAAGCGTCTTTCCCTTTTTCAGGGAGTCGGTGATAAATTGTTTCGGCGTCCCATAGAAATAATCAAAAACCTTCGCCGATTCCAGAAGCTCCCCCCGCTCTTCCATGCCTTTAAAGGCTGCGGAGTCGACAAAAAAATAATCTTCGTCTTTCTTTTCGCCGGTACGGGGCGGGCGCGTCGTTGCCGAGATTGACCGGGACCAATCGGGATGCCTTTTGAGCAGGCGGTCAACGATCGTCGTCTTCCCGCATCCGGATGGGGCCGAAAGGATGATAAGGATGCCCTGCTGTTCGCTTCCCTTGGCCTTACTCAATGTTCTGCACCTGCTCCCGGATTTTCTCGAGCTCTTTCTTGATGAAAATCACGTCGGACGAAATTTCAAACACCTGGGATTTGGAACCGATAGTATTGACTTCCCGGTTGATTTCCTGGCATAGGAAATCAAGCTCGCGCCCCATTTCACCTTCGCTTTTAAGGCGATCACGAAAAACGTCCAGATGCGCCTTCAGCCTCACGATTTCTTCGGTAATGTCGCAGCGCTCCGCTAAAAAAGCCACTTCCCTGCTGACCCGCTCCTGGTCGAGATCTTTTTCTTCGATAAGCTGTGCAAGCCTGGCGGTGAGCTTGCTGTGAAGCCGCTTGCTGCTGCCGACAGACTGCTTTTCAATTTTACGCACCGTTTTGCCTATTTGATCGAGGCGCTGAACCATGTCGGCTGCCAGGACTTCCCCTTCGGTCTCTTTGGCCTTGAGCAAAGCCTTCCGCGTTTTGATCAGAACCGGTTCCAAACGCTTCCAGATTTGTTCCTGATCGGCGCTCTTCTTGTCGGGCGAAAAAACCTTCGGTAATGCCAAAACATCCCGCAAGGAAAGATCGTCCTGCAGGTGATATTTTTTTCCTAATTCCCTGGCGGCGTTCAAATAGAACTCGACGACGTTTTCATCAATATTCAGGACCTGTTCATTTTCGTCCTGATTCGCCTGGGAAATACAGACCGATACTTTCCCCCTCTGGATCTTTTCCTGAAAAAAATCCCGGATCCTCACTTCCAGAGGATAGATAAGCGATGGACTTTTAAGGGAAAATTCAAAAAAACGATGATTTAAGGAACGCGCTTCAACCAGCCAGTTTTCCTCTTCGCGCCCCGAACCGGTAATGCGCGCGAATGCTGTCATGCTTCTTATCATAGCGGGAAGTCCGTCGAGAACATGAACCAATGGCCAGATGAGGTTAGAAATTTTGATATTATAAGGACTTATGAAAATTTGTCAAGGTCATGGGGTTAACGACGGATAAGACAGGAGGGAGGACCAAAATCCTTAAGCCAACCTTAAACATCGAAAAGAACTGGCAAAACGGCTAATTTTTAGCAGCCGCCATTTCGAGCCCATGGGCTAATTCAGGGATGGGCTTGTTGAACTGGACCCCGAACCGGGTGCGGCCTACGATTTCCGTGCGGACAATGCGTCCTTCGACTTCATATTCGGTCTTGGCATCCGGATGAAGAAGGACGCGGAGTTTGATCGAAGCTTCTGGGTAGGCTCCCTCTTCGTAAAAAACGCCTTCTGACGCCTCAAAGAGCAATCCGTTTCCACTACAATTCAGGACCGTTCCATCCCCTATCCAGGCCCCTTCTTTTCCTCGAGGAATAATGGCAAAACCCTGGACCATGCAACTTTGCCGCGCGGCATGACGGCGATCCTTACCTTGATAGGTGCGGGAAACAGGAACGGCTTTTCCCAGATAACGATCAATTTCGTCTTTATTGTAGCGCCATTGCTTTCCCACTTTGACCGACATGAGTTTGCCGGCCCTTGTCAGATGATGAACCGTGGATAATGAGATCCTCAAATAATCGCTGACGTCATGGGCATTCATGAATTTTTTGCTTGGCTCACGCGTTTCCATACATTTCCCCTTTTGCCTCACTCACTAACTCCGGCATCCATCGACGGCCCGCGGTTACCGGATGCTTAAAATCCTGAGCGGCTTCATAAAAAACATAACACGTTTGTAACTCCGATACAATGTTCAAGATAGGATTATTTAAGGGATGAAATAAAGTGGGTAGAATAGTTATAAATTGATCAAGTTTGAACTATTATTTTACTGCCGCTGGGGAGGGGTGGCGACGGGTTTCATCGAGGCTAGAATCGTTTCCACCTCTTTGCGGGGGTCCGCAGCAGCGGTGATAGGCCGGCCGATCACCAGGTAATCCGAACCCGCTTGAAGGGCTTGGTTCGGGGTAAAGGTACGCTTTTGATCGCTTTTTTCACTCCCCTCGGGCCTTACTCCGGGGGTCACGATCACAAACTTTTCCGGGAACTTCTGCCTCAGCATCACGATTTCTTGGGGAGAACTGACGACGCCATCTAAACCCGACTCCTGAACTAATGCCGCGAGGCTCAGAACCTCTTCATTCAAGGACCTCATGATGCCCAGTTCTTTCGACAACTCTTGCTCGGAATGACTCGTCAAGACCGTCACTCCAATGACAATCGGACGTTTCTTTCCCGCCTGAACCTGTTGGTCCACGGTTTTGCGGGCGTTGACCATCATTTCTTTACCGCCCAAAGCATGGACGTTCACCATGTCGATCTCATGCTCGCAGACAACGGCCATAGTCTTGGCCACCGTATTGGGAATGTCATGCAGCTTCAAATCTAAAAATACCTTTCCCCCAAAACGGCGGATGATGTCAACAGCCGCCCAGCCATGCGCGGTAAAAAACTCGAAGCCTACCTTATAAAAGGAAATCAGCCCCTCGAGGTCTTTGATGAGCCGTTCGGCAAAATCCAGGCTCGGCGTGTCAAGCGCGACGATAATTTTATCGGCATTTTTCATAAGTGTTCCGTTTATTGCCAGCAGCTTTGGCGCGGAGGAACGTGAAAGGTTCCCCGAATTTGTGAAAGAGACATGATTCCCTGGTTCCGGCAAAACGTCTCGATCCCGCGCAGCACATCCATGGTCGCGGTCGGATTGACGAAATTGGCCGTTCCTAATGCAATGAGGTCGGCTCCCACGATGATGAACTCCATGGCATCGTCGGCCGTTAAAATTCCACCGGACGCGATCACTGGAACTTGGTAATTTTTTTTGACTTCATACACATAGCGCAGCGCCACGGGGCGTATCGCCGGCCCGCTCAAACCGCCGGTGACATTGGCAATCCGGGGCTGGCGCGTCCGGATATTAACGGCGAGCCCTTTGAGGGTATTGATAAGGCTGAGCCCGTCCGCCCCGGCCCGCAAGACTTCTCCCGCAATCTCGATCACGTCTCCCAGCTCCGGAGAAAGCTTGGCCACGATCGGCAGGTCGGTTTCGCCGCGTACCGTCTTGATGATTTTCTCGATCTTTTCCTTTTTCTTCATGCCGGAAACTCCGCCCGCTTCCACGTTCGGGCACGACAGATTGATTTCGAGGGCCTTCACGACCTTCTTGTGCGCATGCAGCGCTTTCACAAGGATTTCAAAGTCGTTCTCTTCTTCGCCGGCGATGTTCACGATAAGCGGCGTTTTGATGCCCGCGAAATAAGGAATTTTATTCTCGATGAAATCCTCGAGGCCTTTGTTCTGAAGGCCGATGGCATTCAGCATCCCGCTCGGCGTTTCGCAGATGCGCGGCATCGGATTTCCGCGGCGGGGCTTTACCGTGATGGTCTTCGTGATGACCGCGCCCAGCTTTTCATAATCCACGCAGGAAGTGTATTCGTCTTTGGTGCCGAACGTGCCGGAAGCCACCGTGACGGGATTTTTAAAAACAAGGTCCTTGATGCGGCAGGTCATGTCCACCGCGGCCGGAGTCTTGGCTTCCTTATTTTTTTGCTTCGGACGGTTCATCGTCATGGTCATACCGTTTACACCAGAGACTGGCGGATCGAATCGAATGCGAAAACAGGGCCTTCGACGCAGGAAGGCACGAGTCCTTTATCGGTCTCGACCATGCATCCCAGGCAAGCGCCGACGCCGCAGCCCATCGTCTCATCGATCGAGGCCTCGCCGGGAATTTCATATTTCCGGGCCAGATCGATGACGGCCTGCATCATCACTTTCGGACCGCAGGTCTGCACAAATAAATTGCGAGGATCCTCTTGCTGGTGGATCAATTCATCCAGAAGGACGGTGACGAAGCCTTTTTTTCCGTAGCTGCCGTCGTTGGTCGCATACAGGACTTTGCCGCTGACTTTCGAGAGCTCGGACTTCGGAAGGACTTCGGCTTTGGATTTACCCCCGATCAAGAGATAGTCCACTTTGTTTTTTTCCGCGAAAAAAACGAGCGGCGGCAGGCCGATGCCGCCCGCAACAAGGACCGTGGTCTTTTTTGCTTTAGGTTTGGAGAACGGATTACCCAGCGGCCCGAGAATCCGCACGCGGCTGCCCTTTCCCTTCTGGGAAAGAATGCCCGTGCCGCGCCCCAGGATTTCGTAAAGGACTTCGACGCGTTCGCCCTTGATGCGGTAATAGCTGAAGGGCCGGCGCAGGAGAGGATCGAACGTCGGCTGGATCTGGAGCTGCAGAAACTGGCCCGGGACTACGCCGCGGGACAACTTCTTCGATGCGAACGTCAGCTTGAAATACTTTTCGTTGATTTTGCGGTTGTCCAGAATGGTAACGACTTCGTCCTGCATCTTGCTCCTGGCCGAGCTCAAACGGTAACCGGCTTCGCCGAGGAAGACTTCAGCCGGCTGTGATAATCCTGGATCGCCCTGACTTCAAAACCATGCCCCCGCACACCTTCCAGGGCCTTGACCGCGGCGCGCGCGGCATTGATGGTGGTGATACAGGGCACATTGAAAGAAACCGCCAGCGAACGGATCTTGGCTTCGTCGAGAACCGGACCTTTCCCGCTCGGGGTGTTCACGACGAGCTTCACCTGGTGGTTGCGGATGAGGTCCGCGACGTTCGGATGGCCTTCGGCGATTTTCAAAATTACTTCCGAATGGATGCCGTTCTTCTTCAGGACTTCCGCCGTGCCGCGCGTGGCGGTGATGGTATACCCCATGTCCTGAAAACTTTTGGCCACGGGAATGATTTTTTCTTTGTCCTTGGCCTTCACGCTGATGAACACATTCCCCTCATGCGGAATGTGGCAGGACGCGCCGTCCTGCGATTTGTAGAACGCATGCGCAAAATCCTCGTCGATGCCCATGACTTCGCCCGTCGATTTCATTTCCGGCGACAAAATGATGTCGACGCCCGGAAACTTCACGAACGGGAACACGGATTCTTTCACGGCCGAATACGGGACGCTGACTTCCTGGGTGAATCCCAATTCCTTTAGCGTCTTGCCGCCCATGATTTTGGCCGCGAGTTTGGCCAAAGGCACGCCGATAGTCTTGCTCACGAATGGCACGGTGCGGGAAGCGCGCGGATTGACTTCCAGGCAATAAACTTCGCCCTGGAAAACGGCGTATTGCACGTTCATGAGCCCGACGATCTTGAGCTCCTTGGCGATCTGCTTGGTCTTCGTGGAAATCTCCTCGATCAGCTCTTTGCTGAGAGAGAACGGCGGAATGGCCGACGCGCTGTCCCCTGAATGGATGCCCGCCTCTTCCACGTGCTCCATCACCGAGCCGATCACGGAAGTCTCACCGTCCGAAATAAGGTCCACGTCAACTTCGATCGCGTCTTCCAGATACTTGTCGATCAGCACCGGATGCTCATCGCTCGCTTCGACCGCCGTGACCATGTACTTTTTCAGGAACGCTTCATCGTACACAATTTCCATGGCGCGGCCGCCGAGAACGTACGAAGGACGGATCACGATCGGGTATCCGATGTCTTTTGAAATGCGGATGGCGTCATTCAAATTATAGGCGATCCCGTTGGCCGGCTGCTTCAGCTTGATCTTTTCGAGCAGCTTCTTGAACTTGTCTCGGTCCTCGGCAATATCGATCGCTTCCGCCGAAGTGCCCAGGATTTTAATGCCATTGGCGGCAAGCCCCTTGGCGAGGTTCAGGGGAGTTTGTCCGCCGAGCTGCACGATGGCTCCCACCGGTTTTTCCCGCTCATAAATATTGAGCACGTCTTCCAGCGTCAGCGGCTCGAAGAAAAGTTTGTCGGAGGTATCGTAGTCCGTGCTCACGGTCTCGGGATTGGAATTGACCATGATCGTTTCGAACCCGAGCTCTTTGAGCGCGAAGGCCGCGTGCACGCAGCAATAATCGAACTCGATGCCCTGGCCGATACGGTTGGGTCCGCCTCCCAGGATCATGATTTTGGGCTTCGCGGACGGGATGGTTTCGTCCTCTTCTTCGTAAGTCGAGTAAAAGTACGGCGTGAACGCCTTGAATTCCGCGGCGCAGGTATCGACGAGCTTGAAAACCGCTTCCACCCCGAGTTTTTTGCGGAGCGCGCGGACTTCGTCTTCTTTCATGTTCCAGAGGAAAGCAAGCTGCCGGTCGGAAAACCCCATGCGCTTCGCATCGCGGAGGATTTCCGCCTGGGCCTGCGTTTTCCCCGTCGCCTCGACCAGCTCTTTTTCCATTTCCACGATTTGCTGCATCTGCGCGAGGAACCAGGGATCGACGAAAGAACGGCGGTAAATTTCGTCGATGGTGATGCCGGCCATCATGGCGTACTTGATGTAGAAAATCCGGTCTTCCATCGGCTTGCCGATGCGGTGCTGGATTTTTTCCATCAGGTCTTTCTTGGAAGGCAGCTCTTTGAAAAAGCTCAGGTATTCTTCCCGCGTCTTCAGCGCCGTGTCGAAAACCTTGTCCTTGCCGTCGGCGCCAAGCCCGAAGCGCTTGGTCTCGAGCGAACGGAGGCCCTTTTGCAGAGCTTCTTTAAACGTGCGGCCGATGGCCATGGCTTCGCCGACCGATTTCATCTGGGAATTGAGGTTCGCATCCACGCCTTCAAACTTTTCGAAAGCAAAGCGAGGCACTTTTACCACGCAATAATCGATCGACGGCTCGAACGACGCCGGCGTGTATTTCGTAATGTCGTTCGGGATTTCGTTCAGCGTATAGCCGACGGCAAGCTTCGCCGCGAACTTCGCGATCGGAAAGCCCGTGGCCTTGGAGGCAAGCGCGGAGGAACGCGACACGCGCGGGTTCATTTCAATGACGACAATCCTGCCGTCTTTGGGGTTGATGGCGAACTGGATGTTCGAGCCGCCGGTTTCGACGCCGATCTCAGAAATGATCTTGCGGCCGGCGTCACGCATGCGCTGGTATTCCTTGTCCGTCAGCGTCTGGGCCGGGGCCACTGTGATGGAATCGCCCGTGTGCACGCCGAGCGGGTCGAAGTTTTCGATGGAGCAGATGACGACATAGTTGTCCTTGATGTCGCGCATGACTTCGAGCTCGAATTCCTTCCAGCCGAGAATGGATTCTTCGACCAGGATCTCTTTCACCATGCTGTACTCGAGGCCGAGGCGCGACGTGCGTTCGAGTTCTTCGCGGTTGTAGCAGATGCCGCTGCCGGAGCCGCCGAGCGTAAAACTGGGCCTGACGATCACGGGATAGCCGATCTTGTCCGCGACGCGGAGGGCTTCGTCGACCGTGTAAGCGAAATCGCTGCGCGGAAGATCGAGGCCGATTTTCTGCATGGCCGTCTTGAACTGCTCGCGGTTCTCGGCCTTTTTGATGGCTTCGTATTTGGCGCCGATCAGCTCGACGCCGTATTTCTGGAAAATTCCTTTTTCATACGCCTGGACCGTGAGGTTCAGCGCGGTCTGGCCGCCCATCGTGGGCAGGCAGGCATCCGGACGCTCCTTGATGATGACTTTCTCGAGGAATTCCAGCCGGAGAGGCTCGATGTAAATGCGGTCCGCCGTCTCGGGGTCGGTCATGATGGTCGCCGGATTGGGATTGATGAGGACGACGCTGTAGCCTTCCTCGCGCAGGGCCTTGCAGGCCTGGGTTCCGGAATAGTCGAATTCGCAGGCCTGACCGATGATGATGGGGCCAGAGCCGATGATCAGGATCTTCTTGAGGTCTTCACGTTTTGGCATACCGTCTCCCGGCGAATTTTAGTGGGATTTATCCACGAGTTCATAAAAGCGTTCAAAGAGATAATCGCTGTCGTGCGGTCCCGGAGAATTTTCAGGGTGATACTGGACGGAGAAGACAGGGTGCTTTTTGTGGCGCATCCCTTCGACCGTCTTGTCGTTCAGGTTCACGTGGGTCAATTCGACTTCATCTTTCGGAAGCGACTCCAGGTCCACGACAAAACCGTGATTCTGCGACGTGATTTCCACGGTACCGGTCTTGAGGTCCATGACCGGATGATTGCCGCCGCGGTGTCCGAACTTCAGCTTGGAAGTCGTCCCGCCGAGCGCGAGCCCGAGAATCTGGTGCCCCAGGCAGATGCCGAAGACCGGCTTCTTGCCGATCAAGCCGCGTACGGTTTCCACGACATAGGGTACGGCCGAAGGATCGCCCGGGCCGTTCGAGAGGAAAACGCCGTCCGGATTTTTCGCGAGGATCTCCGATGCCTTGGTGGACGCGGGAACCACGTCGACCTCGAATCCATGCTGCACCAGCTTGCGCAGGATGTTCGTCTTGATGCCGCAGTCGAGCGCCACTACTTTATAGGCTTTGCGGCCCGCCGGATTCCCCCATTCGAAACCTTTGAGCGGCGGCTCGCGGAAGGAATACGGCTTCGGGCACGTCACATCCTTCACGAGATCGACGCCCACGATGCTGGGAGATTCTTTCGCCTTTTTGACAAGGCTTTCTTTGTTGGAATCGATCGTGGAAAGCACGCCTTTTTTGGCGCCGTGGTCGCGGAGATGCTTCACCAGCTTGCGCGTGTCGATTTCCTGGATGCCGATCTTGTTGTTCTTTTTCAGGTATTCATCAAGCGACATTTCCGAACGGTAATTGCTGAGCACCGGGCTGAGTTCCCGGATGATAAAGCCTTCAGCCCAGCAATGCGTGGATTCTTCGTCCGCCCGGTTGATACCGTAGTTGCCGATGTGCGGGTAGGTCATGGTGACGATCTGTCCTTTATAGGAAGGGTCGGTCAAGATTTCCTGATAGCCCGTCAGCGACGTGTTGAAAACGACCTCGCCGTAGATTTCGCCCTCGGCGCCAAACGCCTTTCCTTCGAAAACCAGTCCGTCTTCCAATGCCAAGAAGGCTTTTTTTGCTTTCATGATGACTCCTCTTAAATTAAAAACGCCACAATTTTCCGCCGCAGAACGTCATGGCAACGCGGCCTTTGAGCTGCTTCTTCATGAAGCAGGAATTTCTCGATTTGGAACGAAGCTCTTCCGGCAGCACGGTCCATCCCCGCTCCAGGTCCACAAGCGTCAGGTTGGCCGTCATGCCTTCGCGGACCCCGCCGAAGTCGGACTGGATGCCCAGGATTTCCGCCGGACGCGTGGACATCATCCGCACGATTTCCTTCAAGGTCCATTTTTCCTCGTGATAAAGCGTGGTGAGGACCACTCCAAGCGCGGTCTCGAGACCGATCGTGCCGAACGGCGCTTCGTCGAACTGCGCCATTTTTTCTTCCTGCGTGTGTGGCGCATGATCGGTGGAGATGCAGTCGATGGTGCCGTCTTTCAGCGCCTTGCGGATGACCTTCACGTCTTCTTCGGTCCGGAGCGGCGGATACATTTTGCAGTTCGTATTATAGCCCTCAAGCTCCTCGTCCGTGAGCGTTAAATTATGCGGCGTGACTTCGGTCGTCACCGGGATGCCTTCGGACTTGGCCCGCCGGATCAACTCCACGGAGCGGGCCGTGGAGACGTGACAGACGTGAAGACGAGCGCCGGTGTAACGCGCGAGCTCGATGTCGCGCGCCACGGCAATCTCTTCGCTGGCCGGCGGAATCCCGCGCAGCCCGAGCTTCGTCGAGCTCAGGCCTTCGTTCATGACGCCTTTGGCCGAAAGCCGGCGGTCTTCGCAGTGGCTCATGACGATGAGGCCCAGCATCGACGCGTATTCCATGGCCCGGCGCATGAGGAGCGAGTCCGCGACCCAGTCGCCGTCGTCGGTGACCGCCACGATGCCGGCGCGCTTTAAATCCGCCATTTCCGTCAGCTCTTTTCCGAGGCGGCCCTTGCTGATCGTGCCCGAAGGAAAGATGTGATACCCGACTTCGCGGGCCTTGCGCAGGATGTTATCCACCACGCTTTGCTGGTCGCAGGGCGGATCCGTGTTCGGCATGGAAACCGATGCGACATAACCGCCTTTCAGCGCGGCCATGGCTCCGGTTTGAATGGTTTCCTTGGCCTCAAAACCCGGCTCGCGGAAATGGGTGTGGAGGTCGATGAAGCCGGGAAACAAATGCTGCCCTTTGCCCTCGATCACTTCCGCCCCTTGGGCTTCGAGCGTCTTGGCGATCTTCACAATCTTTCCATTTTGGACCTGGATGTCCATCACGCCATCAAGTTTGGAAGCGGGATCCACCACGTGAGCGCCCCGGATCAGGAAGTTCATGCGGCCTCCTTAACGACGGGCTCAGCCGAAGCACCGCAGATCAGGTAGAGAATGGCCATGCGGACGGAAAGGCCGTTCGTGACCTGGTCCAGAATCACTGAATACGGCCCGTCCACAACCTCGCTTGTGATTTCGATACCACGGTTCACGGGGCCCGGATGCATGATCAGAACGTCGGGCTTGGCTTTCTTCAAAATCTCGCTGCTGATTTGATAGGCGGTCACGTATTCCCGGATGCTCGGGAAATAGGATTCCTCCTGGCGCTCGAGCTGGATCCGAAGCAGGTTGATCACGTCCGCGTCTTTGACCGCTTCCTGCAGGTTGGTCGTCGCGCGCACGCCGAGTTTTTCCACGTCGCGCGGCAGAAGTGTCTTCGGCGCGCAGACCGTGACTTCCGCGCCCAGCTTCGTGAGCCCCCAGATGTTGGAGCGCGCGACCCGGCTGTGCAGAATGTCGCCGATGAAGCTGATGCGGATGCCTTTGATTTTCTTTTTCTTTTCGAGCACGGTGAACATGTCGATCAGCGCCTGCGACGGATGCTCGTTGATGCCGTCTCCAGCGTTGATCACGTTCGCCTTGAGGTAATTGGCGATGCGGTGCGGCGCGCCGGAAGAAGGATGGCGCATGATAATGACGTCCACTTTAAGCGCTTCGATGTTTTTCGCGGCATCTTTCAGCGTCTCGCCTTTCACGAAGCTGGACGTCTGCGCCGCGATGTGCAGCGTGTCCGCGCTGAGGCGTTTTTCCGCCAGCTCAAACGAGATGCGGGTCCGCGTGCTCGGCTCAAAGAACAGATTGGCGATCGTTTTGCCCTGGAGCGCCGGCACCTTCTTGACCGAGCGCAGAGAAACTTCCTGGAAGGATTTCGCCGTGTCCAAGATGAGCTGGATCTCCGCGGCGCTCAGATCGCGCAGTCCGAGCAGGTCTTTTCTCTCCCATTTTTTCATGGTCATGCCTCTTTGCTCCTGACGATCACGTCGTCCAAGCCGTCCTTTTCACGCAGATGCAGGATCACTTCCTGCTCGCGCGAGGTCGGGATGTTTTTCCCCACGTAATCCGCCTTGATCGGCAGCTCGCGGTGCCCGCGGTCGATGAGAGCCGCAAGCTGGATGAGAAGAGGCCGCCCGTAATCGGTCAGCGCGTCGAGCGCGGCCCTGACGGTCCTGCCGGTATACAGCACGTCGTCCACCAGCACCACCTTTTGTCCGGTAATGTTGAAAGGAATTTCGGTTTGGCGCACTTCCGGGCGCGGGCCGATCTCCCGCAGGTCGTCACGGTAAAGGGTAATGTCCAGGAGGCCCAAGGGAAGCATCACGCCTTCGATGGTTTGAATCTGCTTTTGAAGGCGCTCGGCCAAGTGGACGCCGCGGGTGCGGATCCCGACGAGGGCCAGGTCCTGGGTGCCGTGATGGAATTCCAGGATTTCGTGGGCGATGCGGATGATGGCCCGCTGGATGCCTTCCGCGTCGAGAACAACTTTTTCAGTGGCGCTCATGGCTCACCCGCGGGCAAAAAAAAACCCCGCCCCGGCTGGGGAAGGGTTGAAGAGAAATTAAGTTTAAAGACTTCACTTAAGACTCCTTTTTTGATGTCTCAGCATCAATTTAAAAGGATTTCGACTGCCAAAATTTGTCGAAGTTTAGACAGTTTTGGGCAGGGTGTCAAGAAAGAATTGGGGCCCTCTCTATAAGCCGAGTTCTGTCCACCGGATATGACTCCGGATGGATGATCATCTATCTAGGACCTTGATTGCTCAAGGCCTCCTGCGGCCTACCCTGTGAAGCGCTGCCTTGCGGCGGCTGGAAGCGGGAACTTCCCCCGAAGGACTTCACTCTATTTGGCCTTTCTTCTCGTAGAGATTGCCGCGTTTCACCCCCGGGCACTTTCGCGCCCGAGACTCGTCTCTGTGGCTCTGATCCGTCCCCCGCCGTAAAAGGCGTTGGAGATGGGCGTTACCCATTACGATTCCCTGCGAAGCTCGGACTTTCCTCTCCGTTCCTTAGCCGAAAAAAAGCAACTCAAGACGACGACGAGTATTCGGCAGCGGTTTTCGGAGCGATCATCCGAGAGGGCCCCAATGTCAAAAAGCTAATCTAATCTTAAAGGAAAAAAAGGACGGGTTCAAGACGGGAAAAATCAGGGCTCAGCTTCTCAGGCTGCGGGAGCGGCCGTCTCCAGCTCTTTGAGCTGGGTATTCGAAAAATTCGCCCACACCAGGTCGGGATGCTTTTGGGCGATTTCCTGATAATACTTGCGGGCATCGTCTTTCTTGCCCAGGGCCTGATAGCTTTTAGCCATGTAATACTCGGCGATCACCGCGAGATTTCCCTCGGGGTTTTCGTCCCGGTAGGCCTGGTATTTCTCAATGGCCTTTTCGTATTGCCCTTTGCTATAAAGCCGTTCGGCTTCGGAGTAATTCCCGAAATAGAAGTTTTGCGCTTTGTGGGCGCAGGCAGCGGAGGAGGTCAGGAAGAACACTCCCAGGAGTAAAATTGCGTAACGTCGCATGCTGCCTGCCTTTCAGAGGATTTTTGAGGATTCAGTCTACTTGCCGAGGGGGGAATGTCAAGACAAAACCGCACTGGCCAGTCCAAGGGAGAAGGCGGCCAGTGCGGTTTTGTCTCGGTAAAACTTAGATCACGTACACCATTTCAGCTGAAATGGTCTGCATATCATTATTGGTGCCACCGCCGTACGGAGCCGGATCCTGCGCATGATCATAGCGGTATTCCGCGCGGGACAGGAGGTTGTCGCTCAGCTTGCGCTCATACGTAATCGTATGGCCCCAAAGCTTGCTGCTGATGCCCGAAATGAACGCGTCCGAATCGTGGAAAATCTCGAAACGATAAGCGAGCGCATCCTTCGGCGTAAGCTGGTAACGGCCGTAGAAGTTGTTCGAAACCCACGTGGCCTCGTCCGTAAGTGTCGCGCCGGCGATCTGATTGCCGATGTTGAGTTCGTACATGAACGCGAGCTTGTCCGTGGCTTCGAACTTCACCACGTTGCTGGAGAGAAAACGCGCTCCGCCAACACCATAACCTGTAGACGCATTTTCATTCCCCCAATAAAGGGAGTGGAAAACCGAGACCTTTTCGATGGGGCTGTAGCCGAGACCAAACTCCCAGGTCTTGGCGCTGTTGTTATCCACCGCGTTGCCCCAGCCGTTATTGACGCCGGCATAGACATCGAAGAAATCTTTCCACAGTTTAAAGTTGGTACGAACGCCCGTATGGACGAAAGGAATCGCCAGACCGAACGCGAACGAACGGCTGAGGTTCCAGTTGTCCTGCGGCTCGATCACTTCAGCACCCGCCAGCGTCACGAAACGGCCGGCCTTCAGGCTTACGGAGCTGGGAAGAACTTCGTTGCCTTCCCAAAAGCTGAGAGGCTGGACATATTCCAGATAGCCCTGCTGAAGATCGATGTTGTCTCCGGCAAAACCGTCGGCAGCAACCACGCCGGCATCTTCGCCCATGGACAGGTCCACGCGGAAGCCCGCGCCGCCTTCGGGATTGGCGTCATGACGGAAATTGAGCTCCGCCTGATTGAGGGTGAAGGACTGGCGGTCGGTATCAAAAATACGGCCCGTATTGCCGCCCGTGATCGCATTGTCTCTGCGCGTCAGGTTCTGGTTATACTGCACGTCGATTTGTCCGCCGACCTGAATATCTTCGGCAGCTTTCAAGAGCCCGTTGCCCTGCGCGGCAGCCGGAGCCACGTAGCCGGACTGCTGAGCACCCACGGAGCCGCTGGCAATGGCATCCGAAAGTTTCTTTTCAACATCAGCAAGCTGCTGATTGAGCGTGCGGATCTGATCCTGCATCGCGTTGAAAGCTCCATCATCAGCGAATGACGTACCCGTTACGGAAAAGAGCACCGCTAAGAACAGCGCTCCTGCTTTTATCCTCGTCATAGTTCCTCCCTTTTGGGTGATGTTAAAAAAGAAAACTTTAAAGTTGTTTCCCATTTTACAAATTACGTGCCAACGTTTTCAGCGTTGAACGTGGATAGAATATTAGGAAAATTAAAAAATTTAAAGTTTTTTTTGTACAGAAATGTACTACAGACACAAAAATGTTGTCGGGCCGAATGGAAAACCAGCTCTGTTAGATTCGGCTTTTCGCGAAAAATCCTGAAGTTTTTTTTGCATCGATCTAGACTCGTCTTGACGGGTGTGGGTTTTCGCCGGACCCGGCTTCCTTATAAAGGAGCCTCACAGGAGGTTCAGAGCGGAGGGTTTAAGTTCAGACAGGAATAAGTATTGGGCCTGCCTGGACTTGAACCAGGGACCAAGCGATTATGAGTCGCCTGCTCTAACCAGACTGAGCTACAGGCCCGGAATAAAAAAAGGGATGAAAAAAAGAGACGGGTGGATTCTAAGGAGTTGCGCGATTGATTGCAATATCAATAGAAGAGACGGGACCGCGCGGCCCCGGAGAGAAATCTTAATCGCTGAGCTTGAGCTCAAGGAAGTTTTTCAACTTCCGGGCGCGCGTCGGATGACGCAGTTTACGGAGGGCTTTGGCCTCGATCTGGCGGACGCGCTCGCGCGTCACGTTGAAGATCTGGCCCACTTCTTCGAGCGTGCGGGGATAACCGTCGCCGATGCCGAAGCGGAGGCGGAGAACTTTCTCTTCACGCTCCGTCAGCGTCATGAGCACGTCGTCCATCTGCTCTTTGAGCATGGTGTAAGCCGTGGCATTCGCAGGCGAAACCGCGGATTTGTCTTCGATGAAGTCGCCGAAGCTGGTATCGCCTTCGTCGCCGATCGGCGTCTGCAGGCTGATGGGCTCCTGAGCGATCTTCAAGATGCCCTTCACCTTTTCGACGGGCATCTTCATCACGCGCGCCACTTCTTCCGGCGTGGGCTCACGGCCCGTTTCCTGCACCAGGTGGCGCGACGCGCGGAAAAATTTGTTGATGGTCTCGATCATGTGCACCGGGATGCGGATCGTGCGCGCCTGGTCAGCGATCGAGCGCGTGATAGCCTGACGGATCCACCAGGTAGCATACGTTGAAAACTTATAGCCGCGCTTGTATTCGAACTTGTCCACGGCCTTCATCAGGCCGATGTTGCCTTCCTGGATCAAGTCGAGGAAGGACAAGCCGCGGTTGGTGTATTTTTTCGCGATACTGACGACAAGACGCAGGTTCGCGGCAACGAGGGCTTTCTTCGACTTGGAAAGCTCCTTCTCTTTTTTCTGGATGATCTTGAAGCGCTCGAGGAGTTTCTTCTCAGGCTCGCCCAGTTCTTTCAGGATGCGGCGGTCTTCCTCTTCAATTTTGCCGATCTCGCCGCGCACGTTTTTTTTGCGGAGCTTCGCGATTTCTTCTTCATGGCGGCGCAGGGTCGCGAGCTTTTCGCGGACGTTCGCGATGCACTGTTCGATGATCGCAATGTTCAGCTTGAGATCGGAAAGGATCGGCGCCAGCCCCGCGTTGGTCTTCATGGACTGGAGTTTACGCGCGAGGTTTTTGAGCTTCTTCTTGGTCAGCTCAATCTTGGCTTCCTGGTCCGTTTCGATCATGGATTCCAGGTTGACTTCGTCGGTCAGAATTTTCTGGATGAGTTCGAGCACTTCGAACTTCGCAGCCTTGGTTTCGAAAAAGGCGAGCATGACTTCCTGCTCCGCGTCTTCGATTTTTTTCGCGAGCGCGATTTCCTCGTCACGCGTCAAAAGAGGAATCTGCCCCATCTGGCGCAGGTACATGCGGACGGGATCGTCCATGCGGACGCGGCCGTAATCTTCCGAGATGACCTCTTTGCCTTCTTTTTCTTCCTTGTCCTCTTTGTCGTCCTTGTCGTCATGCATGCTCTTGTCGCGCATGTCGGAGCTGCGGCTGCCATTGTCGGCGCGTCCGCCTTCGGGCTTCGACGTGACCGTAATCTCATTGTCCTTCAGCACGGCGGTGATTTCTTTCATGATGCGGGGCTTGGAAAGGTCCTGCGGAACGAGCTTTTGGATCTGCTGTTCCGTCAAGTGGCCCTGCTTTTTGCCCAAGGCCAGCAGCTTGTCGACAGTCGTGCTCTGGAGCTTCTTCAGCTTCACGGCCATTTCCCCTTTGGACAGCTTGGCTTCCGGCTTCGACGACAGGGCCGAAGCAGAGGACGGACGGGCCTGCCTTTTGGCTTTAACAGCCGGGCGAGCCTGCGCAGAGTTGGGCTTGGAGAAAGATTTTGATTTTTTCATAAAGTTGCTATTATAGCAATGGAAACGAAAGATGCCAGGGAAACTTTTTATTTTCTTATCTCGTTTGCTGTAAAAGGGTTTGATACTCCTTGGTACAGGCCAGAACGCGCTGCTGGTCCCCCTTTTTCTCCGCTTCGACGATTTCCCGCCGCAAGTGTTCCATTTTCCGGGCCGCCGTCTTCTTTTTGATGGAGCGCAGGCAATCCTGGAGCGCCTTTTCTTTTTCCGCATCGCTCCATTCCGCCGAGGCCACTTCCGTAAATTTGCGGCGTGTTTCCGGATCTTCCAGGCGCGTGAGGATTTGCGGGAGCGAAAGATGCTGTCTGCTCGAAAGAGCTCCCGTGATTTGGCGGAAAAGGGCGCGGGAAGCCTCGCTGCCGAAATCCTCTTCCGAGAGTTCTGCCGCGGCGGCAGGCGCGTCTGCGGGATTTTCGAAAAGCAGCGCCAAAAGCATCATCTCGTCGTTTGCCAGCACCGTAACCGGCCTTGCCGGAACTTCCGCGGCGGGCTTCTTGCCCTGGAATGCCGGCGTGGTTTTATTTTTTAATTTTCTCAATTCCGTGCGGAGGGAATTTTCGTCCACACCCAGCGCTTCTGAAAGCCGCCTGAAGTAACGGTCGAGCAGAATCGTGTTCTGCACTTTGAGAAGCGTTTCGAGGCATTCGTTGATGATTTTGACGAGCCCCATGGAATCGGAACGGTTGTAGCGGCGCATGAGGACGGACAATTTGTAATCAAAGAAATCCTGAGCGGAATCGACAAGCTTCTGAAAGGCCTCTTTGCCGAACTGCTTGAGATAATCGTCCGGGTCGTGGCCTTCCGGCATGCGCACGAGCTTCACGTTCATGCCGCCTTCCAGCATGACTTCCAGCCCTCGCAGCGAAGCGGCTTCCCCGGCCTTGTCACCGTCATAGACCACGACCACTTCTTCGCAAAAGCGTTTGAGAATCGTCACATGGTCTTCGGTCAATGACGTGCCGAGCGTGGCGACGGACGCCTTGAAGCCTTCTTCGTAGAGCCGCAGGAAATCGAGATAGCCTTCGCATACGAAGATGCGCGGAAAATCGCGGTCGGTAAAACGCTTGGCAAGATGCAGCCCGAACAATTCGCGCCTTTTCTGAAAGACGGGATTCTCGGGCGAATTCAGATATTTGGGGCCGTCTTCGCCGGCAAGGACGCGCCCGCCGAAGGCGATGATCTTGCCCTGCAGGTTGTGAATGGGAAACATCAGGCGCCCGCGGAAAACGTCGTAGCACGTCCCCTTTTCCGACTTGTTGATCAAGCGGCTTTTGAGCAGCAAGGATTCGGGCACGCCTTTTCGAGCGAGATATTCATACAATCCTTTCCAGCCCGCGGCCGCCCAGCCCAGGCCGAATTCCTGCGCGGATTCGAGGCGGAATCCCCGTTTGACGAGATAATCCCGCGCCGCCTTTCCTTCCTGCGGGTGCTGAAACAGCTTTCGATAATAGTCCGCGGCCAGCCCGTAGATCTCGTAAATCTTCTCGTTTTCCGAGCGGTCTTTTCTCTCGTGGGAAGTGCCTCTTTCGGGCAGCGTGATGTTCGCCCTCTCGGCCAGGCGCCGCAAAGCCTCGGGAAAGCTCAGGTTTTCGTACTGCATCAGAAAACCGAAGACGTTGCCGCCCGCGCCGCAGCCGAAGCAATGATAAATCTGTTTTTCGGAGTTCACCATGAAAGACGGCGTCTTTTCCTGATGGAAGGGGCAGCAGGCCTTGAAATTGCGTCCGGATTTTTTGAGCGGCACGTACTGGCCGATGACGTCCACGATGTTGCTGACGCCCTGCACCTGGTCGATGACGTTGTCTTCGTAGCGCATGGGTTATTTGTCTTCCTTCATGGCCTCGACGGGCTTATAGATCATGTCATGAATCTTTGGGGCGAGCTCCGCCACGTATTTTCCCGAATACGACGTCCCGGCCGGCGTCAGAGGCTTTTTCAAATGCGGAAACGGCAGCAGCAGGATGGCCTGGCAAAAAAGGCTGAAGATCATGAGAAGATGAACGCCGCCCAAAAGCGCTCCGCCCGCGAGCTTGACCGGCGCGGGCATCTGGGTATGGAAAAATTTGCTGAGATATTTATAAAGGAAAGCCAGCGGCACCCAGACCATCAGGATGGCGACGATAAAGCAAACGCCGGGCACGTATTCGGGGGGGAACACGCCTTGGGAATGATGGAGGACAAAGTCGGCTAATTTGTCGTAATGGCCGAGAACGACAAAAATCACAATCATGATCTGGGCGATTTCCGCGATCTCGGCGATAAAACCGTTCTGCAGGCCGTAGATGATTCCCAGAATGATGAAGAGAGCCGCAAACCAATCGACCCATTGCACATGATCGAGAACGACTTTCAGCGCGACGTTCTGCGTGATCTTGTCGAAAAATTGAAAAACGGATTCCAGCATTTTGGCCTCGTCTCAGGTTAAAGGGCGTCGCCGCAGCGGCGCCCCAAAAAGGAATCGGCTTCGAGATCGAGCAGCTCCACAGGAACGATGCTGCCCACGTTCTCTTCCCGGCCCTGAAAAAAAACTTTCAGATAATGCGGGGTCAGGCCCTGAACAAGACCGCCCGCAGCCTTTTTTTCCACGAGCACGGGAAAAGTTCTTCCGACGTACGCCAGCCTTTCCCGGCGGCCCAGCTCCTCGCCAAGCGCGATCAGGAATTTCACCCGTTCGTGCACCGTGGCGGGCGGCAGGTCGGAATAGGCCGCGGCCCGCGTGCCGTCGCGGCGGCTGTAGGGAAACACGTGACACTTGAGCGGCCTGACGTCACGCAGAAGCGCGCGCGTGTTCTCAAAAGATTCTTCAGTTTCCCCGGGAAAACCGGCCATGACGTCCAGCGTCAGTGAAAAATCCGTCAGCTTCGCCTTCAATTCGCGCACGAGATCGATATAAAAATCGCGGCCGTATCGGCGGTTCATGCCGGCAAGCACCGCGTCATCGCCGCTTTGGAGCGGAATGTGGAGATGAGGGCAGCATTTCGGAAGCGCGCGCAGGGTTTCGATGAGCTCGGGCCTGACATCCGTCGGTTCGATGGAGCTGAGCCGCAGCCTCTCGATGCCTTCGATTTCCGAGCACTCTTCGAGCACTTCGCACAAAGCGTTCTGCTTGCCCTGATCAAGGCCGTAAGCGCCGAGCTGGATGCCCGCGAAAACGATTTCGCGGTAGCCCGCATCGCGCAGGCGCCGCGCCTCTTCCACCACGTCGGCAAGCTCGCGGCTGCGCGAACGGCCGCGCACGAGCACGACCTTGCAGAAAGAGCATGCATGATTGCATCCGTCCTGGATTTTGAGAAAGGCGCGGCCCTTGCCCTGGAATGAGGAGATCTTGAGAGGCGTGAACGTTCGCCGCTTCAAACGGACGGCTTCGGCGTCCTGCGCCGCGGGCGCGCCGCAGCCGGCGGAAAGCCGGTCCGCGATTTCGTCTTTGTCGTAATTCGAAAGCACGAGATCGACTTCCGGCATCGCTTCGATCTCGGAGCGGTTTTTTTCCACGTAGCAGCCGGTGACGACGATCCGGGCTTCCGGATTTTCCCGCCGCATGCGGCGGATCCAGTACCGGTTTTCGCGGTCCGCTCCGGAGGTCACGGTGCAGGTATTGATCACCACGAAATCGCAGCCGCTTTCCTGCGTCTCAAGGAAGCCGCGCGCGTCGAGGGCTTCGCGCATGCCCTGGGTCTCGTATTGGTTGACCTTGCAGCCGAGCGTGACGAATTTGACTCTTTTCGATGTCGGGATCATGAATCCTTTTCTTCTTGGGCCCCGGAACTCAGCACGAGCCTGAGCGCCGCGGCCGCGGCAATAAAGGCTGTGTCGCTTTTCAAAATCGTATCCCCAAGGCCCACCATCGCGAAAATCCAGCCCCGGTTTTGGGCCTCGCGCTCCAGGCGCGAAACCTCTTTTTCCGAAAATCCGCCTTCCGGCCCCAGGAAAAGATGCAGGGGTCCGCCGTCTTGATCCTCGCGATAGGCATCGAGCCAGCGGCGGAAAGGGACGGCCTTTTTATGGGGATGAAACAAGAGAACGATTCCGCCGGCCGGGATCAGGCGTTCCGCCTCTTCCAGCGTGACCGGTGGTTTTATTTCGGTAAGCCGCAGGACTCCGGATTGCTTGGCCGCTTCGGCGGCTATTTTATGCCATCGCGCCAGTTTTGAGGACTTCTTTTTTTCCTCGATTTTGACGACGGTGCGTTCGCTGTGGAGCGGGACGAGTTCCTGGACGCCGAGCTCCTGCGCCTTCTGGATGATGTCTTCGAATTTGTCATGGCGAGGAAGCGCTTGGAACACTTTGAGGACGGGGTGAAGTCCGTCGGAAACGGCCAGAGATTTTTCCACGACCAGCCGGGCGCTGCCGTCCGGCGGGAAAACCTCGACGCGGGCCACAGCCTCTTTTCCCGTGCCGTCCGCCACGAGGCAGGAATCTCCCTCTTTGAGACGGATGATGGTTTTGAGATGGCGGGCTTCGTCAGGCGGAATAGAGAAAGACGCCCCGCTGGCGGGTAAGGGAGCGGAAGAAAAAAAACGACGCAAGCGCCGTTTCGACTTCATGGGGAATGCTTTCCGAAATCACGAGCAGCTTGTTGAAAATCGAAGAGCGGGAAGCTCAGGCTTTTTTGGCCGGTTCTTTACCCGGCGCTGCGCCCTGTCCTTCGGCCGCGGCTTTGGGCTTTTTAGTGCGGACGAGATTGGCGGCCTGCGGGCCCCGTTCACCCTCAACGACATCAAAGGTAACTTCTTCGCCCTGCTCTAAGGTTTTGTAACCTTCGGACTGGATGGCGGAATAATGAATGAAGATGTCCTTATCGCCGCCATCTTTTTCCAGAAATCCGTACCCCTTCACATTGGAGAACCACTTCACTTTACCTTTTTCCGGCATTACTTCCTCCCTGTGTTGCCCGCGGCATGGCTAGCCGCCTTGGGTCCGGATTCAAAGCAAACCCGGAGAAACGATGTTAACGCTAAATCCCCGGGATTTCAAGCGCCAATCGGGTCGCTTATTTCACTTTGCTTTTTAAAATCAAACCCGGTTTAAAAACAACGACGCTTTTTTCAGGCACGGTCACTTCTTCGCCGGTCCGCGGATTGCGTCCCACGCGTCCCCGCCTGTTCTTCACCTTGAAGACGCCGAAGTTCCTGAGCTCGACGGTTTCACCGCGCTCGAGACTCTCGACGATCACGTCCAAAGTGCGCTGGACAATTTTTTTTACATCAATCTGGGTGAGATTGGTCTCATTCGAGACTTTCATCACGATATCTTTTTTTGTCACGCCTCACCTCCTGTTGGGCCCGGTATTTTCTGCATCCTTAAATGTTTGCTAATATTGCAGATGCGCAAAAAAGCTAACAGATGCGCCGGGGTGTGTCAAGAAATTTCGAGATATAACTTATGGTACGGCACTAAGTTATATAAATTGAGGAGAACTTTTGGGAAGGCCTGAAGCGGGAAATTGCTTTTCGTAAGTCATTATTCTATCTAATCTTAACTGCACCTTCACCCACCAGGCGATGCAGTTCTGTGAACAGTTCCTCGGAGGTTTCGACCTTCAGTTCTTCGCCCGAATGAAGAACCGCCATTTGTCCCTTGGGATCGCGGAACCGCAAGTATACCGGTGTCATGCCTTTATGGCGCATGAGAAGGAGTTTGATGTCTTTCAGCGTCTCGGGTTCGAGTCCCGTCGTCACCAAATCGATGGAAACCATTTTCGTGAAACGCTTTTGCACTTCGTTGAGCGAAACAATTTCTTCGGCAAGGATCTTGGGCGTATCGTCCCGCAGGTTGATCTTGCCCCGCACAAAAATCGCCGCGTCTTTATTGATGAGGCTCTGCGAATTTTTGTAAGTTTCGGGAAACACAACCACTTCGCAGGAACCGCTCAGATCCTGCATGTTCACGAATGCCATTTTGTCGCCCTTTTTCGTCAGGATTTCCTTGATGGAATCGACAATGCCGCCGAGCGTGACTTCTTCCTGGTCTTTGAACTGGCTCAGATTTTCCGTGGAAGCCGTCGCGTACGTGTCGAGCTGCTTCGCGTACTTCGAAAGCGGATGGGCGGTGACGTAAAAGCCCAGCAGTTCCCGTTCGTAGGCCAGCATCTGCGCTTCCGGCCATTCCGGAATGTCGGGCACGTCGTTCACCTGCTGTTCGAAATTCCCGTTTTCCTGCGCCCCGCCCGCCCCCGCCTGAAAAAAGGAAAGCTGGCCGAGAGTCTTGTCTTTTTGCGCGCTGGATCCCATTTGCAGGGCCCTGTCAATCAGCGCCATGAGCTGGGAACGTTTAAGCTTCCAGGCATCGAACGCGCCGGATTTGATCAGGCTTTCAAGCACCTTGCGGTTGCAGACGCGCAAATCGACGCGGCCCGTGAAATCAAAAAAGTTTTTGAACGGTCCGTCCTTTTCGCGGGCCGCGACGACGGAATCAATCGCGGTGGCGCCCACGTTCTTGACGGCCGCCAGCCCGAAGCGGATGTACGTCCCCGCGCAGGTGAATTCCGACCGGCTTTCATTCACCGACGGCGGCAGCACGCTGATGCCCATTTTTTTACATTCCTCGATATAGCGCACGACCTTGTCCGTGTTGCCCATTTCCGAAGTAAGCAGCGCGGTCATGAATTCCACGGGATAATGCGCCTTGAGGTACGCGGTCTGGTAAGAAATCAGCGCATACGCCGTCGAGTGGGATTTGTTGAAGCCGTAACCGGAAAAGTAATCGATCAGGTTCCAGATTTTTTCCGCGATAGGTTTTTTGACGTCATGCTTCATCGCGCCTTCCAAAAAACCCTGTTTTTCCTTTTCCATGACCTCGGGAATCTTCTTACCGATGGCGCGGCGCAGGCTGTCGGCTTGCGCCAGCGAGAACCCGGCCATGTCGCTCACGATTTTCATGACCTGTTCCTGGTAAAGGATGACGCCGTAGGTCTCTTTCAGCGCGGACTCGAGAAGCGGATGGTCGTATTTGATGAGCGACGGCTTGTGCATGCGCTGGATGAAATCGTCCACCATGCCGCTGCCCAGAGGACCGGGACGGTAGAGCGCCAAAAGCGCAACGATATGATCGAAGCAGGACGGCTTCATTTTTTTGAGCAGATCGCGCATGCCTGAACTTTCAAGCTGGAACACGCCCGCGGAAGTCGCCCGGCACAGCATCTCGTAGGTTTCCTTGTCGTCCCAGGAAAGCTCTTCGATCTTGAGCTCGATGCCGCGGGTCCTTTTCAAAATCTTGATGGTCTGGTCGATCATGGTCAGCGTTTTCAGGCCGAGGAAGTCCATTTTGAGCAGGCCGATCTTTTCCAGATCTTTCATCGTGAATTGCGTGGAGACCTGCTCGTTGGCCTTGAAAAGCGGCACGTATTCGGTCAGGGGCCGGTCCGAGATGACGACGCCGGCCGCATGAGTCGACGCATGGCGGGCCAGGCCTTCGAGAGCCTTGGAGGTTTCGATCAGCTGATTCACGCGGCTGTCGGTTTCCATGAGCTCTTTGAGCTTGGGTTCTTTCTGGATGGCCTGGTTCAGCGTGATGTTGAGTTCCATGGGGATGAGCTTCGCGATCTTGTCCGTATCGGGAAAAGAAAATCCCATCACGCGGCCCACGTCGCGGACGGCAGCTTTTGCCGCCATGGTTCCGAACGTGATGATCTGCGCGACGTTGTCCGAGCCGTAACGGCGGCGCACGTAGTCGATGACCTCGTCGCGGCGCTCGTAGCAGAAGTCGATGTCGATATCGGGCATGCTGACGCGGTCGGGATTCAGGAAGCGCTCGAAGATCAGCCCGTTCTGGATGGGATCGACGTCCGTAATGCCGAGCACGTAGGCCACGAGGCTTCCCGCGGCCGATCCGCGGCCCGGGCCCACGGGAATGCCGTGATCTTTGGCGAAACGGATAAAGTCCCACACGATCAGGAAGTAGCCCGTATAGCCCATCTTGTTGATGACGCCCAGCTCATAGACCAGGCGGGCTTCATAACCGTCCGGGATTTTGCCGCCCGTGCGTTTGACGAGAAATTCCGCGCACAGTTCCTTTAAATAGCCTTCCAGCGTCTTTCCGTCCGGCGGCTGGAAATGCGGCAGGTGGATTTTTTTGAAATCCAGCTCCAGGTTGCAGCGGTTGGCGATCTCGACCGTGTTCCTCAGCGCTTCGGGCATGTCCTTGAACAGCTTTTCCATTTCCTGTTCGGTTTTCAGGTAATACTGGTCGCCGGGATAGCGGAAACGGTTCGGCTCTTCGAGCGTGGCGCCGATGCCGATGCAGATCAGCGCGTCGTGGGCGCCGGCATCCTGGCGGTTGACGTAGTGGACTTCGTTGGTGGCCACAATGCCGATCTCCATGGCCTTGGATAATTTCTGGTAGGCGGGCGCGAGCCGGAGCTCCGGGTCGAGGTTGTGGTTCATGAGCTCGAGAAAGAAATTTTCTTTTCCGAAAATGTCGCGGTATTCGCCGATTGCACGCGCAGCCTCGTCCGGCTGCTCATGCAGCACATAATGCGCGATTTCGCCGCGCAGGCCGCCGCTTAAGCCGATGAGGCCTTTGGAATGCTGCGCGAGCACGTCCTTGTCAATGCGGGGGCGGTAGTAAAAGCCTTCGAGGTAACCAATGCTGGAAAGTTTGAGAAGGTTTTTATAGCCTTCCATGTCGCGCGCAAGAAGCGTCAGAAAAAAGGAAGCTTCCTTGATGCCGTGCGTCTGTTTTTCGAAGCGGGACCCGGGCGCGACGTAGCCCGCCATGCCGATGACAGGCTTGACGCCCTGCTTCATGCACTGCGAATAAAAGTCGATGGCGCCGAAGAGGTTGCCGTTGTCGGTCATGGCCAGCGCGGGAAATTTCAGCTCCACGGCGCGGTGGACGAGGTCCGAGACCTTGCAGGTGGAATCCAGGAGGCTGTATTGCGTGTGGCAGTTTAAATGGACGAAATTCGCGTGCGGCATAAAGCTCCGCTAAGGTCTGGATTTTTTGGAACTTACCTCAAGAGCCGGCGATTAGGATGGCCGGGGCTTACTCCCACTCGATCGTGGCCGGGGGTTTGCTCGAGATATCATAACACACCCGGTTGATGCCGCGCACCTCGTTGATGATGCCGTTGGAGATGCGGGTCAAGACGTTGTCCGGCAGGCGCGCCCAATCCGCGGTCATGCCGTCCAGCGAGGTCACGGCGCGGACGGCCGCGACGTTCTCATACGTGCGCTCGTCCCCCATCACGCCGACGCTCTTGATGGGAAGGAGGACAGCGAAAGCCTGCCAGGTCTTGCGGTAAAGCCCGGCACGCTTGATCTCGTCCATGACGATGCGGTCGGCCTGGCGCAGGACGTCGAGCCTTTCTTTCGTGACGTCACCGATGATGCGCACGGCAAGGCCGGGCCCGGGAAACGGCTGACGGTCCACGATTTCGGACTGCAGGCCGAGCGCGCGCCCGACTTCTCTCACTTCGTCTTTGAAGAGTTCGCGCAGCGGCTCGACAAGCTTGAACTTCATGTTGAGCGGAAGCCCGCCCACGTTGTGATGGCTCTTGATCATGCTGGTCGGGCCGCCGTGCACGGAAACGGATTCGATGACGTCCGGATACAACGTGCCCTGCGCGAGGAATGGCACCTTGCCCAGCTTCCTGGCTTCCTTCTGGAAAACCTCGATGAACACGCGGCCGATGATCTTGCGCTTTTTTTCCGGGTCTTCGATGCCTGCGAGTTCGTTCAAGAAAGGCTTGGTCGCGTCCACGAAATGCAGGTTCATCTTGAAATGCTTCTGGAACGTATCGCGCACGCGCTGGGCCTCGCCCATGCGCAAGAGGCCATTGTCCACGAAGATACAGGTCAGCTGCTTGCCGATGGCCTTGTGGATGAGCACCGCGGCGACAGAAGAATCCACGCCGCCGGAAAGGCCGAGCACCACGCGCTCCTTGCCTACCTGCTGGCGGATGCGCGCGACGGACGACTTGATAAATGATTCCGCGGTCCAATCGCCTTTGAATTTGCAGATGCGGAAAAGGAAATTGGCCAGGAGCTTGGAGCCGAGCGGCGTATGCACGACTTCGGGATGAAACTGAACGCCGTAAATCTTGCGCTGCGGGTTCGCGATGGCCGCGATCGGCGCGCTGGAGGTATGCGCGACGCGCACGAAATCCTTGGGAAGCCTGTCCAGCTTGTCGCCGTGGCTCATCCAGCAGGTCATCTTCTTCGGAAGCCCGTGGAAGAAATCTCCTTTGGAATCGATCGTGAGCTCGGCAAAACCGTATTCGCGCTTGGTCGACTTATGGACCTTCCCCTTCAACAGATGCGCGATGAGCTGCAGCCCGTAGCAAATGCCGAGGATCGGAATGCCGCCGTCAAAAATACGCGGGTCCGGCAGCGGCGCGTCCTTGGCATAAACGTTTGAAGGCGAGCCCGAAAGGATGATCGCGACGGGCTGATGGGAAAAGATCTGCTCGTACGAGGCGTGATACGGCAGGATGATGCAGAACACCTTGAGCTCGCGCACGCGGCGCGCAATGAGCTGGGTGTACTGCGAGCCAAAATCGAGGATGATCAGCGTCTGGTTCATCGATTCGGTAAAACTATTTGCCCATGCCCACGCGCTGCGCGGCCTGGAAGAGCTTGCCTTCGGTCCGGATCGCGGGGGCGATGACGATTTCGGTTAACTGCATTTCGCGGATATTGTGAGCGCCGACATTGCCCATGCACGTGCGAAGGGCGCCGACGAGGTTCTGCGTGCCGTCATCCAGTTTCGCAGGACCGTAAAGAATTTCTTCGAGCGAGCCCGTCGTGCCGACCCGGATGCGCGTCCCGCGCGGCAGGTTGGCGTGCGGCGTGGCCATGCCCCAGTGGAAACCCTTGCCCGGAGCTTCCTTGGCGCGCGCAAAAGCGGAACCGACCATGACGGCGTCCGCGCCGCAGGCGAACGATTTGCAGATGTCGCCGCCGGTGGACATACCGCCGTCACCGATGATAGCGACGTAGCGGCGGGTCTTTTTAAAGTAAACTTCGCGGGCCGCCGCGCAGTCCGCAATGGAAGTGACCTGCGGGATGCCGAGGCCGAGCACGCCGCGGGAAGTGCATGCGGAACCGGGCCCAAGGCCGACGAGAATGCCCGCGCAGCCCGTTTCCATGAGTTCCAACGCCACGGTATACGTCACGCAGTTCCCGAGGATGACGGGAATCTTCATATATTTGCAGAACTTCTTGAAATCGATCGTCTTGTAGGCCTTGGATTCGTGCTTGGTGGTGGTCACGGTGGACTGCACCACGAAGATGTCCGCGCCTGAGTCCATGGCGATCTTGCCGTACTCTTCCGCGCGCTGTGGAATGCTGCTTACGACGCACGGGACTTTCGCCTTTTTGATTTCCTTGATGCGCTTGGAGATCAGATCTTTTTTAATCGGCTCGACATAGAGCTTCTGCACGAGGCGCGTGGCTTCTTCCGGCGAGGCCTTGGCGATGTTCGCCAGAATTTTTTCGCAGTTCTCGTAGCGCACGTAAATGCCTTCGAGGTTCAGCACCGCGATGCCGCCGAGCTTGCCCATGGCGACCGCGAACTTGGGGTCCACGACGCCGTCCATGGCCGAAGCGAAGAAAGGAATTTCGAATTTGCGGTCTCCCAGCTTGAAGCTGATGTCCACTTCGTCGGGATTGATGGTGAGGTCCCCGGGGACAAGGGCGATTTCGTCAAACCCGTAAGCGCGGCGGGCTTTGCGGTCGCGGCCAATAAAGACAGACATGCCTTACTCCTTTTCTAAAATGGGTTGAAGCGTGTTGACGGGAGCATGCGGTTGAATGCGGGGGAGAAGGGCCCCGAAAACTTCAGAAACGGGGCTGCAAAAAGTGCTTTTTCGAACCGAAGGTGTTTCCATTGCCGTATATTACAGAAACACTTTTTGCGTGTCAATCCCGCAGACAAGCGGATTTCGGCCGGGTTCGAGCCCGCAGTTGAGACTTGAGACGGGAAGGTTTTCGTGCTAGCTTAGGCGCCTCGAAAGGTGGCTCATGCTCGACATTTTACGGAAAAATACCAAGTCCATCATCTGGGTCGTGGTCGGCTCGTTCGTCCTCTGGGGCGCTTTCTCCGTCGGTTCCCAGTTCAGCAAGAAAGGCCGTTACGCGGGCCAGGTCTTCGGCAAGTCCGTCAGTTTCCAGGAGTTCAATTCCTTTTTCCAGGCCGCCCAGACCTTCTCGTATTCCGAAGACCGCAGCCAGGATCCGGAGGTCCTCCGTCACAAGGCCTGGCAGAACCTCATTTATTCGCGCGAGGCCAAGCGCGAGCACATCAGCGTTTCCGATGATGAAGTGCGCCAGGAGCTCCAGCAGCTGCTCGCGGTGCACGGCCTGCAGAATCCTACCCCGCAGATGTACCGCCGCTGGCTCAAGGCCACGCTGCGCCTCGAGCCCCGTCAGTTCGAAAGCCAGCTGCGCGAAATGATCCGCGTCCAGAAACTGGTCAGCCGCGTCATGCAGCAGCCGGTCAAAGAGCCTTCGGAACAGGACCTGCACGACCTATACCTCATGGACGAGCAGCACCTGACGGGCGAAGCCGTTCTTTTCAACACGCTCGAAGAAGCCCAGACTTTCCAATCCCAGGCCGTGGACGAGACGGGCTGGCAGAAAGTCGTGAAGGACCATTCGTACGTCGTGGTGCCCGCCAAAAACCTGCCGCTCACCGAGCTCAACCGCCTGTGGCAGATTCCGAAAGAAAATGTCCTGGCGCTTTTCGCCCTTCCCAAAGGAAGCGTTTCCGATCCCCTTCCGGTGGAAGGCAAGTATGCGGTTTTCCTGGTTCAGGACAAAGTCGCCGTGGATCCTTCGGCCCTGACGCCGGAAAAGCAGGCCGAAACCAAAGAGAAGGCCCTGAAGATCCTGAAAAAGCAGGTTTTTTTCGCGTGGCACCTGAACCTCATGCAGCGGGCCAAGCTCCGGGATTTCGCTCACGACGAAACGGAATAACCGTTAAGTTCGCGTCCGCCGGGCCGATCTTAAACAAAAATTATTTATCCGATCTGCCAACGTTGAGGAGTCCTCATGAGACTATTCGCCCTTCTTCTCTGCGTCCTTCTAACTGTCGCGGGCTGCGGTAAAACCAAAGAAAACCATCCGGACAACGGCGTCAAGACCACGTACTTCTTCAAAGGCGGGCCCATGAAGTCCGAACAGACTTATAAAAACGGACAGCTGAACGGCGTGAGCACCACGTATTACAAATCGGGTGTCGTGCGAAGCGAGACGGAATACAAAGATGGGCAGATCCACGGGACCGTCAAGCGGTATGCGGTCAATGGACAATTGGCCGGAGAGGCCAAGTGGGAAAACGGCAAGCAGGTTTCTGAGAAACGTTACCAGTAGGGGGCAGCAAGCTTCGCTTGTCCCCTGTTTAAATCGAAATCACTTCCCTGATTTCGGGAATGACTTGTTTCAGGCGATTCTCGATCCCCATCTTCAGCGTCATGATCGAGCTGGGACATGAGCTGCACGCGCCCCGAAGCAAAAGCCTGACCACCCCATTGTCGTAGCTGTCGAAAACAATATCCCCGCCGTCGCGCGCGACCGCCGGACGGATTTCGTCGTCGATGATCTGCTTGATCTTCTGGTCGATCTCGCTGCCCGCGCCCGGACCAAAAGTTTCGGCCGCGGCCGAAGGCTCGACGATCTCGCGCCCGGAAGCCAGGAAGGCCTTGAACGTGTCCACGACTTTCGGGACCAGCGGCGGCCATTCGTCTTCGGCTTTCTTCGTGACCGTGATGAAATTCTTGCCGATCAAAACTCCCGCGACACCCTGACCAAAAAGCTCGGCGGCCAGTTTGGAATGCTTGGCGCTGTCCGGCGTGGAAAAGTTGTAAGTCCCCTCGTCCACCAGCTCGCGGCTCACGAGAAACTGCAGCGAGTTCGGGTTGGGCGTCACCTGCACGGAAATATGCAGGTCATGATCGTCCATCGTGGTCTTCACGCCTTTGAACGACGTCTTCCCTCCCTGCTCCGCGTCTTTCAGCGCGTCCTGCAGCGCGTGCCAGATCAGCGTGGCGCATTTGACGCGCACGGGAAATTCCTTCACGCCTTCGAAAATGCTCATGCGGTCCACGCTCTTGCGCAGCGTGTCACCCACGCGGTCCTGCGTCATGAGGGCGAGAAAGTTATCCGCCAGCTGCTGGACCTCTTCCATGGCTTTGCCCTTGACGAGCGTCGTCATGATCGAGGCGCTGGATTTCGAAATGGCGCAGCCCGCGCCGACAAAACCCAGGTCCTGCACGATGCCGTCCGCGTCCATTTTCAGGTAGAGATGATAATCGTCGCCGCAAAGCGGGTTCACGCCGTGCGAATACTGCGTGGCGTCCGGGACTTCGCGGAAATTTCTCGGACGGCGGTTGTGGTCCAGGATGACTTCCTGATACAGCCCCTGAAGCTTCGGTTCCGGAATCATTTAAAGACCTCCCTGACTTTTTCGAGCGCGGCCGCCAGCTTGCGGACTTCGCCGTGAGTATTGTAAAAGGCAAGCGACGCACGCGCTGTCGCCGGCACGCTGAAACGCTTCATGACCGGCTGGGCGCAGTGATGGCCCGTGCGGATTGCGATGCCCTGCTGGTCCAGAATCGTGCCCATGTCGTGCGGGTGCACGCCGTCCATGACGAATGAAATGACCGCGGCTTTTTCCGCGGCCGTGCCGATGATGTGGACGCCGGGGACCGCCGAAAGCGCCTGGGTGGCCGTATCCAGCAATTCCTTTTCGTAGGCGTGGATTTTATCGAGGCCGGTTTTCTCGAGATACTCCAGCGCCGCGCCGAGGCCCACGATTTCCGCAATGGCCGGAGTGCCCGCCTCGAATTTATAGGGCGGCTTTGCGAACGTCGTTTTTTCGTAGGTCACCGATTCGATCATGTCCCCGCCCGTCATGAACGGATCCATGGCTTCCAGATGCCGTGACTTGCCGTACAGCACGCCAATGCCCGTGGGCCCATAGATCTTATGGCTCGAGAAGCAGTAGAAATCGCAGCCGAGGTCGTGCACGTCCACTTTTCCATGCACCACACCCTGCGCGCCGTCGACCAAAACGACCGCGCCGGCCTCGTGCGCCCACTGGGTGATCTGTTTCACGGGATTGACCGTGCCGAGCACGTTCGAAATGTGCGTGACGGCCACGATCTTCGTCCTGTCTGAAAGCATTTTGCGGTATTCTTCCAAGATCAATTCGCCGCGGTCGTTGACCGGTACCACCCGGAGCACCAGGCCCTTTTCCTCGCAGAGCCGCTGCCACGGCACCGTGTTCGCATGATGCTCGAGCTGCGTGATGATGACCTCGTCTTCGGCCTGGCAGAATTTCCGGCCGTAGGCGAACGCCACGAGATTGATGGCCTCGGTGGCGCCGCGCACGAAGACGATCTCCGCGGATTTTTTCGCATTGAGGAAACGGCGGCATTTTTCCCGCACCTTCTCGCATTCGGACGTGGCCGTCTGGCTCAGCGTGTACACGCCGCGGTGCACGTTCGCGTATTCCTCGCGGTAGAAACGGTCCATGCGCTCGATGACGGCCAGCGGTTTCTGAGCCGTTGCCGCATTGTCCAGATAAACGAGGGGATGCCCGTTCATCTTCGTCCCGAGGATGGGAAAGTCTTTCCTGATTTTTTCCACGTCAAATGACGCCGCCGCCACAAGAGGCTCCATTTCTTAATCCACCATCTTTTGCAATTCGCGCCGCAGGTCGCGCCCGATCTCGCCGCCCGCCGCGGGCATGTCCGCTTTGTCCAAAACCTCGCGGGCAAAACCTTCGGCCAGCATGAGCCGCGCGGCTTTGGGGTCCAGGCCGCGGCTGCGCAGATAAAACAGCTCCCGCTCCTGCGTGGGCCCGTTCGCGGACCCGTGATTGGCCGACACGTCGTCGGTATAAATCTTCAGCTTCGGCCGGGAATACACGCGCGCGTCGTCGGACAAAAGCAGGTTCTTGTTGAGCTGCTGCGTGTCGGACTTCACGGCGTCGCGGAAAACGTACGAAAGGCTGTTGAACTCCGCCTGCGCTTCATCATCAAGGATGTTCTTGTAAAACTGGCGGCTCAGCGTCAGCGGCGCGCGGTGGTTCACGGTGAGCTCATGAAACGCCTGCGCTGCGCCTCCCAGGATGGAAAGGCCGTTCAGCCGGCAGGTCGCGCCCTCGCCTTCCAGCTCCACGCGCGTGTCGAGCTTGGTCATTTTTCCGCCGCGGCAGTAAACAAGCTGTTCGGCCGAGCTGCCTGCTTTCAGATAAAAACGCGCCGCCGCGAAAGGATAATGCGGGCCGTCCTGCAAAATCACCTGCGCCAGCTTGAGCGAAGCGCCCTGTTCGAGAAAAACTTCGAACACGGCATTGGTCACCGACCCCTGGCCCGCGCCTCCCAGCATGCGGCACACGACCTGGGCCTTAGCGCCCTCTTCGAGGATGATCGAAACGCGCGGCATGGCCAGCGAAGGCGCGCCGCCCGCGTCCAGGAAAAGCAGATTCAAAGGCTGGTGGTTGTCCCAGGATTTCGGAACGCGGAGCAGCAGCCCTTCGGTAAAGGAAAACGTGTTGATCAGGACGAACGGATTTTCCTCGCTGTCCAGGTCCCGCGCGAAAAAAGCAAGCGGCGCCGTTTCCGAAGCCAGGGCGGTCATGAGCGGCTTGGCTTCGAGTCCCGAGCCCGGCTTGGACGAAAGGTCGGACAGGTAATAACCGCCCGAGAAAACCCACTGGAGCGCGTCCCGGGACAATTTCTGCGTTCGCGCGGACTCGAGCGCGGCTTCGCGTTGGGCCTGGTGAAAAGGCGCGTCCAGCACCGGAAACAGGTTCATGTACTTCCACGCTTCCCATTGCCGCGTGGGAAATCCCATGGACTGGAAACGCGAGAACGCTTTTTCACGGACAGGCGCGAGCCATGCCGGCCCTTGCGAGGCCATGCTTGCTTTGTCCGCCAGTTTTTCCCGCATCGCAATCGCGGCCATGGAATCTCTCTCCTATTTCCGAAGGCCCTGGCCTTCGGTGAGCCAGTCGTAGCCTTTTTCCTCGACTTCGAGCGCCAGGTCTTTTCCGCCCGAACGCACGATGCGCCCGCCGGAAAGGATGTGCACGTAATCGGGAACAATGTAATTGAGAAGACGCTGATAATGCGTGACGAGAATCATGGCATTGTCCGGTCTTTTCAGCCGGGTCACGCCGGTCGCCACGATGCGGAGCGCGTCCACGTCGAGGCCGGAATCGGTTTCGTCGAGCACGGCAAGGCGGGGTTCCAGAACGGCCATCTGCAGGATCTCGTTGCGCTTTTTCTCGCCGCCGGAAAATCCCTGGTTCACGGAGCGGTTCAGGAAATCCTCGGGAATTTCCACGACCTTCCTTTTTTCCTGGAGAATGGCGTCGAATTCCAGCGGGTCGACCTCGTCTTTTTTCTGCGCCTTGCGCTTGGCGTTGTAGGCCATTCTTAGAAAAGCCGCGTTGTTCACGCCCGGGATTTCCACGGGATACTGGAACGCCATGAAGACGCCCGCGAGCGCGCGCTCTTCCGGCGGCAGCTCCATCAGGTTTTTGCCCTCGAACAGCACTTCCCCGCCCGTCACTTCGGCCACGGGATCGCCGGCCAGGACTTTGGCCAGCGTGCTTTTCCCGGAACCGTTCGGCCCCATGATCGCATGCACTTCTCCGGCTTTGACTTCCAGATCAATGCCTTTCAGGATGTCGTTGCCCGCGATCCGCGCTTTCAATTGTTTGATTTTCAACATCGAATTTCTCCCTCGCTTTGAATTAACCCACGGCGCCTTCGAGCTTGAGCCCGAGAAGCTGCGTGGCCTCCACGGCAAATTCGCCGGGCAGCTCGCGGAACACTTCCTTGCAGAAGCCGTTGATGATGGAGCTCATGGCGTCTTCGGTGGAAATGCCGCGGGAACGGAAATAAAAAAGCTGGTCGTCGCTCACGCGCGAGATCGAGGCTTCGTGCTCGGCCTGCGACGACGCGTTCTGCAGGTCCACGTATGGAAACGTGTTCGCGTTGCATTTCTTCCCGATCAGCAGCGAATCGCATTGCGTGAAGTTGCGGCTGTTGGACGCGCCCTTGGTCATCTGCACCAGGCCGCGGTAATTGTTGTTCGACTCTCCGGCGGAAATGCCCTTGGAAATGATCGTGCTGCGCGTGTTCTTGCCGATGTGAATCATCTTCGTTCCCGTGTCGGCCTGCTGTTTTCCCGCGGTGAGCGCCACGGAATAAAATTCGCCCACGGAGTTGTCGCCGATCAAAAGGCAGCTCGGGTACTTCCAGGTGATGGCCGAACCGGTTTCCACCTGCGTCCACGAAATCTTGGAATTTTTGCCCTGGCATTTGCCGCGCTTGGTCACAAAATTGTAAATGCCGCCCTTGCCCGTCTTCGGGTCGCCCGCGTACCAGTTCTGCACGGTCGAATATTTGATTTCCGCATTGTCCAGCGCGACCAGCTCGACAACCGCCGCGTGAAGCTGGTTCGTGTCGAACTTCGGCGCGGTGCAGCCTTCGAGGTAACTCACGTAGCTGTTGTCTTCGCAGATGATGAGCGTGCGCTCGAACTGGCCCGAATTTTCCGTGTTGATACGGAAATAGCTGGAAAGCTCCATGGGGCAGCGCGTGTTTTTCGGGATGTAAACGAACGAACCATCCGTGAACACCGCGGAATTGAGCGCCGCGAAAAAGTTGTCGCCGATGGGCACGACGGACGCGAGGTACTTCTCGATCAGCTCCGGATGCTCCTGCACGGCTTCGGAAAACGAGCAGAAGATCACGCCGGCTTCGCGCAGCTTCTCTTTGAACGTCGTAGCCACGGACACACTGTCGAAGATGGCATCGACCGCGACGCCCGCGAGTTTTTTCTGTTCGGTCAGCGGAATGCCGAGTTTTTCGAACGTCCGCAGCAGCTCGGGATCGACTTCTTCGAGGCTTTTCAGCTTTTTCTGCGCGGCCTTGGGCTCGGAGTAATAAATGATGTTCTGGTAATCGATCTTGTTATAAAAGACATGCGCCCATGCCGGCTCTTTCATCTTCTGCCACTGGCGGTAGGCCTTGAGGCGAAACTCCAGCATGAACGGCGGCTCTTTTTTGTGCGCGGAGATCAGCCGGATCGTGTCCTCGTTCAGGCCGGACACAGTCATCCCCGGCTCCAGTTCGGTCTTGAAACCGTACTGGTATTCGCGGTTGACCAGATCCTCGATGCGGATCGTTTTCTCGTTCATGGTTTCCTTACGACGCCTGCGAAAGCGCCGGGCCTAATTTATTATTCGCGATCATTTCGAGCGTGATGCCCTGGTACAGATGGTCGAGCATGCCCTTGGTTTTTTCCCACACGGGTTTGACGCCGCACATGGGAAAATGGGTGCAGATGATCTCTTCGCGCACGCCCGGCGCGCAAAAGATCTCGAACGTGCTGCCTTCCAGCGCCTCGACGATTTCCTTGAGCGTGATTTGGGAGGGACCGCGCGCCAGCGAATAGCCCCCCTGATTGCCGTGCTGCGCGCGGACAATGTCCGCATTCCTCAGGCTTTGCATGATCTTTTCCGTGTACGCCTGGGAAAACTGCTCGGCCCGGACCAGCTCTTTAATGGTAATGGGGTCAAATTTCATTTCCGAGTGCTTGGCCATATAAATGAGGCAGACCAGGCCGTACTCGGTTTTGGTTGTAAATCTCATAACTCTCCTGTCTGCTTATAATTGTAACTAATCAGACTAAAATGGTCTAGTTTAAATTTTAAATGAAATCTCGAGCTTAACCTTAGGAAATAAAAGGGGTTACAGCAGAGGGCGGTTAATCTTTGCGGCTGCGGCTTCGCGCCTGGACCATCTCCCGGATCAATTCCCGGTTTTCATCGGAAATGTCCAGGTACTGCACGCCGGCCAGGTAAACACCGCGGCGCATTTTGTCTTTCCGCACCCAGACCAGCTTTCCCTTCACCGGGACTTCCTTATTCGCGTGGGGAATGCTGATCAGCATGCGGATCATTTGATCGGGCAGGAGATGTTCGTAACAGGTAAATTGAAGGCCGCTTTCCGAGATGTTGACCACGTTGGAAAGGCTTTCGTACTGCGTGCCGTCTGAGAGCGTGAACTTGATGAGGTTAAAGGCCTTGAGGCGCGGGTGCTTGCGCGAGCCCATATCCCCTTTGGACTTGCCGAATCCCAGATATTGGAGCAGCGATTTTTTAGCCATGGCTTTCGGTATCTTTGAAATCTTAACCCGTCCCCGCCCAAAACGCAAAAGGTCAGGCGACGTCGCCCGCCACCACGCATTGCAGGCCGTCAGGATTATAGTAACGGCGGATGGCCTGGTTTACTTGATCAAGGCTGAGGCTGCCGATGAGCTTGGAATAATCGTCCAGATAGCCGTACCCCAGCCCCAGTTCCTCGCAATGCCGGATCTGGTCCGCGAGCCCGAGCGTCGTGGCCAACCCCACTTTGAATTTGCCCGCGGCCATTTTCTTGCGCTCTTCCAGTTCCTTGGCGGAAATGCCTTCCCGAAAGAAAAGATCCAGCTGCTCGCGCGTTTTTTCCAGGCCCTTTTCCAAGAGCGGCGGATTCACGATCATGTGGACCATCCACGCGCCGTAGACATCCTGCGTCACGCCCGCGAGGCCGGAACGGATGCCGTAGGTCAGGCCATGGATGTCACGCACGGTCATGGAAAGCCGCGCGGAAAAATCCCCGCCCAGAATCGTGTTGGCCATGGCCGCGGCAAGATAGTTGGGATCGCTGCGCAGCAGCGGAAACGCGCGGCCGAGCAGCACGTCCATCTTCACCTTGCCCGGCACCTTTACGGGCACGCGCCGGTTGACCGGGGCCGGCACCGGCGGCACCGCGGGCCTCGACACTTCTTTCACGGGCCAATCGCCGAACGCCTTGCGCATCGCGTCTTCGATTTCCGCCGGGTCGAAATCTCCGGCTGTCACGATCAAAAGCCCTTTGGCCCCATAATGGCGTTCATGAAAATTCCGGAGATCGTCCGCGCGGGTTTTTTCGAGCCACGTCATCTGGTCTTCGAAGCGCGGCGCCGCGTGCGGGTGGCCTTCCGGGAACGCGGCGCGAAAAAAAGCGTTGAAGCCCATGCTGCCGGTATTGGTCATGGCGTAGCGCAGGTTCACGGTTTCCTGTTTGACGAGCGTTTGGAATTCGCCATCGTCGAAACGGGGCTCGCGGATCTGCTCCGCCAGAAGTCCGGCCACGAAAGCCGCATCTTTTTTCAGGCAGCGCGCGTGAAAGCGGAGGTATTCGTGATCCACACCGAAATGAATCTGCGCGCCCCGGTCTTCCAGGAGCGACGCGATCTCGAGCTTGGTGCGGCGCGCCGTGCCCTTGTCCAGCATCTGCCCCGCGAGACGCGCCACGGTCGTATTTCCCGCGTAGGCCGTACCGGCCCCGCGCAGCGAGCCGGAAATCGTGACCACATCCTGCACCCGGGTCTTCAGCGTAAGCAGTTTGAAATTCTTCGCATCCGAGACGCGCACCCGTTCCCGGTAACCCGGCCCCGCAGCTGCCGTGACCGGCGGCTCCAAAAGCTGCCGGACTTTTTCGGGCAGCGCTACGGCTCCCGGAGGAGGCGGCTCGCTCGTGCGGCCATGCGTTCCGGCCGCGCTTCCCGCGGCGTCTCGCCCGGCCCCGGCGGCCGAGGATACGACAAGGCCCGTCGTCATGGCGCTTTCCGTAAAATAGCGCCGCGCAATTTGCCTCAGCTCTTCAGGTTTGTAACTTTCCATCCTTTCGACATGGTCCGCGAAATAAGTCCAATCGCCCATGGCGATCGCATGCGCGATTTCGCTGGCCATGGAAAGCGCGCCGTCGCGCGAGTACGCGCTGTCCGCGCGGATCTGGGTGAGCGTCCTGTCCAACTCTTCCTGCGTCACGCCGTTTTGGGCGACCTCTTCATAGACCTCGAGGACTTTGCGTTTCACGTCTTCGTGTTTGACCTGCGGCCCGAGCGTGACCGCGGTGGTAAAAAGCCCCGGGTCCCGGGTCCCGGACGTACCCGCGCCCACATCCACGGCCAATCCGGTTTGCACGAGAGCCTGATAAAGCCGGCTCGTCTTGCCGTGGCTCAGGATGCCGGACAAAAGTTCGAGGCCGAGCGCGTCCCGGTGCAGGCCTTCGGGAATCTTATGCGCCAGCATCAGGAATTCGGCGCCGGTCGTCCTCTCCAGCTTCACGGATTTCGGGCCCTGCTGCGGGGGTTCCTTTTCCCGGATGGCCGGCGGCGCGGAGGGCGCGGCAGGCACGCGCGAAAATTTTTCCGCCACCAGTTTCAGCACGTCCGCCGAATCAAAATCGCCGATGAGTGTCAGCGTGGCATTGCCCGGCCAATAATAAAGATCGTAGAACTCCTTCAACTTCGCCGCGGGCATGCCGCGCACGTCGTCGCGCCATCCGATGACCGGATGATGGTAAGGATGCTCGGAAAACGCCGTCTCCCAGACCGCCTGGCTGAGCGAGGCTTCGGACGAATCGTAAAAGCGTTCCAGCTCGTTCAGGACCACGTTTTTTTCCGCCTCGAACTCCGCCTCTTCGAGCAGCGCGCCGCGCATGCGCTCGGATTCGATGTCCAGCGCCAGCGCGAGCCTGTCGGACGGAAGCAGCTCGTAATAATTCGTGCCGTCCTGACCGGTGTTCGCGTTGAGCTGCGCGCCCGCGCTTTCGAGCAGAAAGAAGATCGGCGTGCCGCGGCGTTTGTGGTAAGTCTCTGTGCCCTTGAACAGCATGTGCTCGAGCATGTGCGCGAGGCCCGTATGCCCCGGCTTTTCGTTGCGGCCGCCCACGCCGTAGCTCACCATGACCGCGGCAACGGGCGCGGACCGGTCTTCCATAATGAGGACACGCAGTCCGTTCGCATCCAGACGGTATTCGTGGATGCCGCCTTTTTCTTTCACGTACGTGAATCCCGGCGCCGCGATTTTCATGCCTTGCTCCGCGCGCCCTTTTGGGAGGGCTCAGAACTGCCCTGCGTGATCGTGATCTTGCGCGCCGTGTCTCCGGAAAAAAGGATCTGCACACGATAGCTCGCCTTGGGGAAAAAATCTTCGGCTCGCTCGGCCCATTCCACGCAGGAAATGGCGCCGGGATCGTTCATGAAGTCCTCGAACCCGATGGCCGCGATTTCCCCCGCGCCTTCGAGCCGGTAAAGATCGAAGTGATACAGCGGGATGCGGCAGGGATAAATGTGCATGATGACAAAAGTCGGGCTTTTGACGTCGTCCTGGTCCGCAAGGCCGAGTCCCGAGGCCAGGCCTTTGACGAAAGTCGTCTTGCCCGCGCCCAGGTCGCCTTCGAGCCGCACGACGTCGCCGGCCTTCAACTTGCCGGCGAAGGCTTTGGCAATGCGGATCGTATCTTTCGGGCTTTTGCTTGGAAACGTTTCAGCTTCAGAAATGGCGGTACCCTTCCTTTTCGAGCCGGAATCCCGGCAGCGGTTTTCCCTCACGCCGCCACTCGATTCCGGATTTTTTTCTTCTTTTGACGATGCGGCCGATCCACGAAAGGCGCGTGCGCGGGAAAAGCCGCTTCCATTTTTTTTCGAGGTTCCGTTTTCCCGCGCCGGAAACCGTGAACACCAGCTCAAAGTCTTCGCCGTCGGACAGCGCGCGCATAAGCGCCTTGCCGCGGTTTCCTTTCGCAAGCTTCAGCGCGTCGCGCGACACCGGAATTTTATCAAGCTCCACGGCCGCGGAAACGCGCGAGGCTTTGAGCACGTGGCCCAGGTCCTGCGCCAGCCCGTCCGAAACGTCGATCATGGCCTTCGCGCCGAGCCTTGCCAGCGCGGCGCCTTCACTCAAGCGCGGCTCGAATTCATGATGATGGCGCAGGATCGAGCCGCCCAGATTTCCCGTGACGCCGATCCAATGGCCCGGCCTTGCGCCGCTGCGCGGGACAGGCCTTGCCGCGCGGCCCCAAAGCGTCACCGAAGCGAAGAATTGCCGCGCGCGGCTCACATCCCCGCCCACGCAGATCACGCCATGACGCCGCGCCAAAGCCAGCATGCCGTCGTAAAACCGGTTGAGCCAGGCCTCGCGTACGTCCGCGGGAATGCCGAGCGTCACGACAAAAGATTCGGGCCGTCCGCCCATAGCCGCGATATCGCTGAGATTCACGGCCAGGGCCTTGCGTCCGATTTTTTCGGGCGTGAGCCGGGCGAGATAAAAATCCACGCCGTCCACGATGGCGTCCGTCGTGCACAGGATTTTGCCGCGGCCCGCGGGAAATACGGCCGCATCGTCGCCGATGCCGACTGTTCCCGGCTTACGCGGCACTTTTCGTTTCAACGACTCGATCCACCGGAACTCGTTCATGTGCTCCACGCGATCACGTCTCTCAGCCGCGGCAGGCCGAGCAAATGGCAGAACAGGTCCATGCCGGGGATCACCCAGTATACCAGAACGCCGGACAGGTAGAGCGCAAACACAATCCAGATGCCCGCCCTTTCGAGAGACATGTAGACCCGCGCCGCGGAAACCGGCAGCAGGCCCGCCGCCACGCGCGAGCCGTCCAGCGGCGGCACGGGAAGCAGATTGAAAACCGCGACGCCGAGATTGAAATAGATGGCCAGCAGCGCGATCTCGCTGCCGGTCGCCTTCCACACGGCTCTCAGGACCGCGGCCAGGACTAAATTCGCGGCCGGGCCGGCCAGCGCCACCCCGATCATGCCGCGGCGCGGATAGCGCAGGCGGTTGAAATTGACGGGCACGGGTTTGGCCATGCCGAACGCAAACCGGCCGTGCGTGGAAAAGAAAAGCAGCGCGGGAAAGAGCACGGTCCAGAAAAGGTCCACATGCTTCAGCGGATTGAGCGTCAGGCGGCCGGCATCGCGCGCGGTCGTGTCACCCAGCGCCAGCGCTGCCAGGCCGTGGCAGACCTCATGAAAAATGACGGTGACGAGAAAGATCGTGATCCACACGGCCCATTCCATGAGACGCCTCAGACGCTGACGAGAGCCTGCTTGGCCAGGAAGAAATACCCGATGAAAATCGTGTTGTGGATGAGATGGAGCGTCATGGGCGCGATGAGGGATCGCCGTTTCTCGTACATGTACGCCAGCGCCATGCCCAGGACGAAGATCGGCCAGAACGCGAAGGTGTTGTTGTGAATGATCGCGAAAAACGAAGACGTGATGATCATGCCCGCGTTCTTGCCCCATTTCTTTTTGAAGATCGGGTAACAGAAGCCTCGAAAAAAAATCTCTTCCAGGATCGGCGCGATGAACGTGGCCAGAAGCACCGAGTAGACCACGATCCACGGCGAGCGCTGTTCCTCTTCCAGCAGCACGTTCACGATCGGATGCGCGGGCGGCTCGTAGTGGAACAGATGCGCGATGAAGACGAGAAAGATCAGGATACCGATGAAGATCGGGAACACGCCCATATAGCCGACGATGCCCATGACGACTTCGGAAAAAAAGCCGCGCGGCGGCACACGCAGTCCGATGTCCTTCAAACCGCCGCCGTGCCGGCGCACGATCAGGAAGATGAAATAGACGCAGAGAATGTCCGCGCCGGTGGTCTGGAACAGCAGCCAGAAATTCACGGGGACAGACCTCAGGACGTAATTACCGAGCGCGCCCAGGACAAGGCTGAGTCCAAAGCTCGCGGCCACGAAAAGCAGCGCCACTTTGAAGATCATGGACGGTTTCCAGTCGGTCTTGTCCTTGTCGAAGGGCTCCATGGCCCAGCTCTGCCGCCAGGCGGGATTGAACATGAAGGCGATCAGGATCACGATGCCCAGGCTGAACATTCCGGACACGAAAAACAGAATGAACGTGAACGCGCCGGCGAATTCCGGCTTGTCCTTCAGAAAGTTCTGAAGCGAGCCTGCCTGCTCCACGCTTTGCACCACCCGGCTTTCCGCGTCTTCGAGATTTTGCAGGGCCTCGGCCGCGGCCGGTGAAGCCGTCTGTTCTTTCTGAGGCGCACGGCGCTCATAAAACTGGATGGCCCCGAACGCCAGGATCAGGCCGAGGAACAAAGCCGTGTATTTTTTCTCTTTGACGAAGAATTGAAGGATGTCGTGGATCATAGGGAAAACAGCGCCTTTGCGTTGGCCGTCGTTTGCTCGCCGAGCGCCTGCACGCTCAGGCTGTGAAGGCCCGCGGCCACGCCCGCGGTTTCGAGCATGTAAGCGGGCTCGTTGCGTTTTCCCCGCACGGATTGCGGCGGGAGAAACGGCGCGTCGGTTTCGAGCAGCAGCCGGTCTTTCGGGCATTGCCGGCACGCGTCGCGCAGCTCGTCGTTTTTCTTGTACGTCAGCGGCCCGGCAAAGGAAATGTAAAAGCCCAGGTCGAGAAGCCTCTTCATGCGGGGCGCGTCCGAAGAAAAGCAGTGGATGACGCCGCGGTAGGGCGCGCCGCCTTCTTCCGCGAAAAGCTGCGCCAGGTCTTCGTAGGCATCGCGGCAGTGGATGATGAGCGGCCGGCCGACTTCCCTGGCCAGGCGCACGAAAGCGCGCAGGACTTCCTTCTGCTTTTCATGCGGCGAATGGTCGCGAAAAAAATCCAGGCCCACTTCCCCCACGGCCACCATTTTCTTTTCCGAAAAAAGTTTGCGGATCTCCGCGATCACGGCCTCGTCCGCGTCTTTGGCGTCGTGCGGGTGCACGCCGGCCGAGGCGTAAATGTTGTCGTGAGCCTTGGCCAGCTCCAGGCATTTGCGCGAGCTCTCCAGGTCGGTCCCCACGTTGATGAAAGTTTCCAGGCCCGCTTCGGAGGCGCGGCGCATCACGTCGGCGCGGTCTTGGTCGTAATCCGGGAAGTGAAGGTGCGCGTGCGTGTCGATGAATCCCATGTCATCCCTTCGCGGCCGGGGCGGAGGGAGCTTTTTCCTCGTCTTCGAGTCTGGGGAACAGCGCTTCCCCGCGGTCGACAAGCGTCCCCGGCTTGAGCCACGCCGTGCGGAAAAACGCGGCTTCGGAAAAATTCGTCTGGGGGGAAAGCTTGAGGCGTTCGAGGATCTTCCGCGCGGTGTCCGGCAGGAACGGCAGCAGGATGGCCCCGATGTGCGCGAGCACCTCCGACAGCACCGCGAGCGCGCGCGCCAGCTCCGGCCGCTTTTGCGGGTCCTTGGCCAGCACCCACGGCTTTTTTTCTTCCACGAACTGGTTGGAGGCCACGATGACAGCCCAAATCGCGTCCAGCGCCGTGCGCGGGTCATAGCGGTTCATAGGCACGCTGACTTTTTCGAGCAGGGCAAACGCCTGCTGCAGGAGATTCTCCGATTCGACGCCCTGCGCTTCGGGCACGGCGCCGTCAAAATACTTTTCCAGCATGGACGCCATGCGGAACCACAGGTTGCCCAGGTCGTTGGCCAGATCGCTCGTGTAGCGTTCGCGCAAAAGATCTTCCGAGTACGCGCCGTCGAGTCCCAGCGTCACTTCCCGGAGGAGAAAATAACGGAACGCGTCCACGCTGTAGACTTTCGCGAGCACGGCCGGGTCCACGATGTTGCCGCGGGACTTGGAGACTTTCGCGCCGCCCAGCGTCCACCAGCCGTGCGCGAGGACAGTCTTGGGCATTTCCACGCCGCAGGCTTTCAGCATGATGGGCCAGTACACCGCGTGCTGGCGCAGGATGTCTTTCCCTACCAGGTGAAGGTCCGCGGGCCAGTACGTGAGAAATTTTTTGTGGTCGACCGTCATGCCGATCGCGCTGACGTAATTGATCAGCGCGTCGAACCACACATAGACCACGTGGTCTTTCGAATTGGGGTACTCGATGCCCCAGGAAAGCCGCGACTTGGGCCGCGTGATGGAAAGGTCTTCGAGCGGCTCTTTCAAAAAAGCCAGGATTTCGTTGCGCCGCATTTCCGGCCGGACGAAATCCGGGTGCTCGTTGATGTACTGAATGAGCCAGTCCTGGTATTTGGACAGCTTGAAAAAGTAATTGTCCTCGGAAAGCTCCTGCACTTCGCGGCCGCAGTCCGGGCATTTGCCCTGCGCGAGCTGCAATTTCGTCCAGAACGATTCGCACGGCGTGCAGTACCAGCCCGTGTAGCTGGATTTGTAGATGTCGCCTTCGGCTTCAAGCTTGAGCAGCACGTTCTGCACGATCTTCTTGTGTTCTTCGTCGGTCGTGCGGATGAAATAATCGTACTGGATGCCGAGCACGCGCCACAATTCCTTGAACTGCGGCACCATGCGGTCCACGTAATCGCGCGGCTCTTCTTTGTGCTCGCGCGCGGTCTTCTCGATTTTCGTGCCATGCTCGTCGGTGCCGGTCAAAAAGAAAACTTTCTTGCCGTGCCAGCGGAAAAACCGCGTGAACGTGTCGCAGAGGATATTCGTGTACGCGTGTCCGATGTGAGGCTTGGCGTTGACGTAATACAAAGGCGTGGTGATGTAAAGGAAGTTTTCGCTCATGCTGTTACCGCTTCGGGCTCCGGGGGTTTGATCATCTGCACGCTCGGCAAAAGCCGTTTCAGATGCATGGCCAGCCGCGTGAGCGCCAGTTTCTGGTTGGCGTTCGCGTCCAGCGCGTCTTTGGTTTCGTAAAAAAGAGCAATCGCTCTCAGCCATTCCTGGCGGTACGCTTTGATTTCCGGTTTCGCCGCGCTTTCCTTCAACAGGTCGCGGAAATAGGCCATGAGCTCGTCCATGAAGACCAGCGTCTCGAACCGCGACGCGCTTTGATAATCTTCCAGCAGGTCTTCCCATTTTTTCTGTCCCACGCCTTCGGGCGGCCGCAGTTCTTCAGGGACGGCTTCGTCCGGGCTCATCCTTATATGGAAGGCGCGCGAGCGGATGGTTTCGAGCAGGTTGTCCGTGCTTTCCACCAGCAGGCAGAACAGCGTTTGCGCGGGCGGTTCCTCGAGCGTCTTCAGGAAGGCGTTCTGCGCGTCCACGGTCAGGCGCTCCGCGCCTTCGACGATCACCACTTTCCACGGGCCTTCGTACGGCTTCAGCGCGCACCAGGAAATCACTTCCCGGACTTCCGCGATTTTCAGCGAGCGGACCTTCTCGTCTTCGCCGAGCCACAGCACGTCCGGATGATTACGGTCGCGGATCCTCTTCGCGGTCCGCGTTTCCATGTCGCCCATTTTCGCGTTCGCGTCGCCGTTGAGCAGCGCGGCAAAACAGAGCGCGAGCGAAGCCTGCGCGCGCGGCGAAGAGCCGGAAAAAAGATACGTGTGCGCGAGCCGGCCCCGGCGCACGTGCGCTTCGAGCACACGCAGCGAAAATTCCTGTTTTTTCAATTCGTCAGGCAACACGTCCGAGCCTTTCCCTGATTTGTTTCGCGGTCAATTCCCAGTCCTGCCTCGTGTTGATCACGAGATAGCGGCGCGGTTCGCGCTTGGCCAGCGCCAGGAACCCCCGCCTCACCTTGCGGTGGAAGACAAGCGACTGCTTTTCCATCCTGTCGTGCCGTCCGCCGCGCTTCAGGCCGAGGGCCGGGTCCACGTCCAGGAGAATCGTAAGCCGGGGTTTCAACGTTCCGCGCACGAGTTTTTGGCTGACCGCCTCGATGTCCTTCATGGAAAACCCGCGTCCGTACCCTTGGTAAGCCAGGGTCGAATCCTCGAAGCGGTCGCAAATGACGATCGTGCCCGCTTTCAGCGCCGGAAGGATTTTCTCGTTCACGATCTGGGCCCGGGCCGCGAGATACAGCAGGAGTTCCGCCGAAGGCGCCATGGCCGCATGTTTATTGTCCAGCAGCACGTTACGGATGGCTTCCCCGACTCCCGTGCCTCCGGGTTCCCGGAGAATTAAAACACGCCGCCCCTTTTTCCGCAAGAACGAAGCCGCCCGCTTGATTTGCGTGCTTTTCCCGCTGCCTTCCGTGCCTTCGAAGGTAATGAAAATTCCTTTTTTCATCGGACGAGTCCTCTTCCCCTCACCCCTCCCTCTCCCCGCGATGCGGGGAGAGGGTAAGGGAGAGGGGCTGTGTTTTTTCACATTCAGTCAGTATTTGTTGCATCACCGCATCAATCGACGCAAGCGCTTCATGGTTCCAAAATCTAAGGACCCGCCAACCGCGTTTCCCAAGCTCCCGGGAACGATGCTCATCTTCGTTTTTCCGCGCGGCGTGCTGGCCGCCGTCGATTTCAATCGCAAGTTTTAATTGAGGACATGCAAAATCCAGAATCCAAACGTCAACAGGATGCTGCCGTCTAAATTTAAAACCATTTAGGCGGTTAGCTCGAAGGTTGTTCCATAATAGCTTTTCAGCATCCGTCACATTTTTTCTCAATATCTTGGCTCTATCGTTCATATTACCCCTCACCCTTCCCTCTCCCCGCAAGCGAGGAGAGGGTAAAAAGGGATCAATCCCACTTCCGTCTTTTTTTCTTCAACGTTGAGAGCTCGCCGGGCTTGCCGTCTTTGACCAGCCAGCCGAGTTTCTGGATTTCGTCGCGCAGCGCGTCGGATTTCGCCCAGAGGCTTTTGTCGTTTTTCACCTGCAGGCGGACTTCCGAACGCTGCTTCATGAGGAATTGCACTTCCGCCGGAACCTGGTCCACGGCAGTCACGTCAAATCCGAACAGGCGGTCGATGCTTTTCAAAAACTGGACGAAAGCGCGCAAGCCTTCGTCTTTCGCCTGGGCCGCGTCTTTGTTGATTTCCGTAACGGCGCCGGAAAGTTCCGCCAGGGCGCCCGAAACGTTCAGGTCGTCGGCCAGCCAAGCGGTCATCTTATCCAGCGACTTGTCGAGCTTTTCGCGCGCGGCTGTTTCGTCTTTTCCCTGCGGCTGCTGCCCGAGCCGCGTGGCGCAGTTCCAATAGCATTCGTCCAGCTTTTTGATGACCTCCGACGCCTCTTTCAAATGCTCCATCGTGAAATTCATCTGCTGGCGGTAATGCACGGAAAGCAGCGCGTAGCGGATGGCCATGGGATCGTGGCCTTTGGCGATGAGGTCGCGCAGGGTGTAGAAATTGCCTTTGGACTTGGACATTTTCTCGCCGTCGACAAGCAGGTGCTTGGAATGCAGCCAGTATTTTACAAAGAGCTGCCCCGTCGCGGCTTCGGATTGGGCGATTTCGTTTTCGTGATGCGGGAAAATCAGGTCTTCGCCGCCCGCATGAATGTCGAAAGTGTCGCCGAGGTAGCGGAGGCTCATGGCCGAGCACTCAATGTGCCAGCCCGGACGGCCGTTCCCCCACGGTGAAGACCAGAACGGTTCGCCTTCCTTGGCGCCTTTCCAGAGCACGAAATCCGTGACTTCCTCTTTGTCGTATTCGTCCGCGTCCACGCGCTCAGACGCGCCGGCGATGTTCATGTGCAGTTTTTTCTTGGACAGCTTGCCGTAGCCGGGAAATTTCGAGACGCGGTAATAGACCGAGCCTTCGCTTTGATACGCGATGCCTTTGTCCAGCAGCTTCTGGATCAGCGCCAGCATGCCGTCGATTTCCTTCGTGGCGCGCGGCTGGCGCGTGGGCGCGAGGCAGTTCAGCGCCGCCATGTCCTCGTTGAAGGCCTGCGTGAATTTTTCCGTGTATTCGAGGAGCGGTTTTTTTTCGCGCACGGCGCCGGCAATGGTCTTGTCGTCCACGTCCGTGATGTTCATGACGTGCTCGACCTTCAGCCCCGAGAATTCCAGGAAGCGGCGCAGCAAATCCTCGAAGACGAACGTCCGGAAGTTGCCGATGTGCGCGTAATCGTAAACTGTGGGCCCGCAGGTGTAGAGCTGAGCCTCGCCCGCCTTGCGCGGCACGAAAGGCTCCTGTTTTCCCGAAAGCGTGTTAAAAAATTGGATGACCATGTCAGCTCTTCTGATTAAAAATCGTAAGCTTCAATTCTCTCAGCACCGGCACCAGGCGCCGCACGTGCGGCCTGTGCCTGTAATACAACTTGTCGATGGCATTGTCATCGAGATAAGGCGCGGTAATGTCCACGCTGCGGACACTTTCCCCGACCTTCTTGAGCTCCCGCAGGCCGGCCCAGGACTCCCGCGCCGCGCTGACGAGGAAAAGGCCCAGGGCTCCCGCGGCCGCGGCCTTGACCAAGGCGCCGCGAAAATCGGCCCAAGACTGCTCCTGCCCCACCAAAACAACGAGCCCCGTAAGGCCCGCCCAGAAAAAATAAGTCAGGATGACGTACTGATAATTCAGCGCGGTCCCGATCCCGAAGAAGGCGCGGTTCACCGAAATCATGAACGCGGCTCCCAGCCCCCAAAGGCAAAGCCCGGAAAAAAAGACCGCCAGAGGGCGAGATCTCCGGCTCAATCCATAGGCCGCGAGGCCGGGAAACAAAAGAACTCCGGCCGCGCCTTTGAGAACCGCGGTCGGCTCCGTGTCCAGGAGCCCGCCGAGCGCGGCGAGAAACGATTCCAGCATCCGGCCCGGATGCTGCCGGGCAAAAGGCGCGTATGTCGTTTCATAATCAAGCCAGTAAACAAAATTGGCGGCCGCGCACGCTGCGGCCCAAATCGCGAACGCCGCGATTTTCTGTGACGGACTTTCGTAACGCAGAAACGCCAGCATCCAGAATCCCACGGCCCAGGCCAGGGTCCCGGCCGCAAAGGAATAATGCGAAACAAGCGCGGCCGCGAGCGCTCCCGCGAAAATTTTCCAGCGGAAGTCCGGGCCCTTCAAAAGCCTTAGGCAGACGGCCGCGGCAAAAACGCTCATGTAATTGCACGTCTTTTCTCCCCAGATCCAGGCGGCCTGCTGGCGCCCGGAAAAAACGATCAGCGCAAAAAGAGGCAGAAAAAAAAACGCGGTGCGTCCCGGAAGCAAATCCCGATGCTTGAAAACCGCGGTTACCAGCGCCGCGCACGTTCCGAGCGAAAAAAGAAAATTGACCGCCACTTCCCAGCGCATGTTCCAATGCGTGAGCCTCGCCAGGATCACCATGACGAGCCGCGGAAAAGGGCTGTGGTGGTCGCCGATCCGCAGCCACAAATCTCCCCACGTCAGGGTGCCGTGAAAAACTTTCTGGATGCGCCAGACCTGGACCCATTCATCCTGGTACGGCACCAGGATCGCGTAGCGCATGGCATGATAAAAAATCACGGCCGCCGGAACCGCGGCCAATATCCCGCAAAGCCATCCGGCCTGCGCGTCCGTCACGCGCGGCAGAACCGGCGCCGGCAACGACGCGGCCTTATGCGCCAGAAAAGCCATGAGAAAGACCGCATTGATGAATGCCACGGCGGACCAGAAATAAAGGTCCGCGACGCTTTCATAATAAGAAACCGGAAAAGCGCCGCGCCAATGCAGGCACGCATTGAGCCAGGGCCAGGCCCGCTCATCGTACATGGCCCGAAGAAGCGCATGGCCCCAGGCGGCGTAGGCCAGAAGCGCCGCCGCATTCACCGCCCCTAAAAAAAGCGCGGCTTTGACCGCGGCCGGATTTTTTCTTCCAGCCTTTTGCTGGAGCAAAGCTTGATTCAACCCAGCGTCCTCTGAAAGCGCCGCTTGATGCGGTCCATGCCCAGCGCCGGAAAAAGACGCTTCAGCTCCGGCCCATGCTCGCGGCCTGTCAGCGCCACGCGCAGCGGCATGAAAAGGTTTTTGCCTTTGGCTTTCACGCGCGGCTTCAGGGCGTTCAGGAAATTATCGTAGAGCGTTTCCGCCGCGCCCGTGACGCCGGGCAGGACTTGCAGCGCCTGCTCGAAAATCTCGCGCGCTTCCGCGCTTTTCACAAGACCTTCGTTCTCGTAACCAAAATCATCTTTCAGGAACGTCAGCCGGTCGCCGAGCTGCTCGAATCGCTCGATGTTGTCCTGCAGCACCGGTAAAATCGCGAGGACCAGCTTCTCATCCAGGCCTTCCATCATCTTCTGTTCCTTGAGGTAGGCAAAGGCGCGTTTCACGAATTCTTCCGTCGGCATATGGCGGAAATGCTGGCCGTTCACCCAGTCGAGTTTCTGATCGTCGTAATTGGAGGACGACTTGCTCACGCGAGAGATGTCGAAAATTTTCTGCAATTCGTCCCAGCCCACGATCTCGCGGTTCTCGCCCGGCGACCAGCCGAGCAGCGCGATGTAGTTGGCGAGCGCCTCGGGCATGTAACCGCGGCGGCGGAACATGTGAATGGAAATGGAATCCAGGCGCTTGGAAAGCGGCTCCCCGCCCTTTCCGTGAACAAGCGACAGATGCCCGTACTGCGGCGGCGTGTAGCCCATGGCTTTGAGCAGGAGGATGTGCTTGGGGGTATTGGAAAGATGGTCTTCGCCGCGCACGACATGCGTGACCTTCATGAGCGCGTCGTCCACGCACACGGCCAGATGGAA
>DATJFP010000036.1 GCA_035495615.1 Verrucomicrobiia bacterium
TGGCAACCGTGAATAACGGAGCCGGCGCCCATGAACAGCAACGCTTTGAAGAAGGCGTGGGTGATAAGGTGAAACATGCCGACCGCCACTCCACCGACCCCAAGGCCCATCATCATGAAGCCGAGCTGCGAGACGGTCGAATAGGCGAGGATGCGTTTGATATCGGTTTGCGCGACGGCGATGGTCGCCGCGAAAACGGCGGTGATAGCGCCAACCCACGTCACGACCTGGAGAGCGGTAGTTGCGGTCGGAGTGGACTCGGGTGAACCGGACATCAAAGGATAAACTCGGGCCACGAGAAACACGCCTGCTGCAACCATCGTGGCCGCATGGATGAGAGCGCTCACTGGAGTCGGGCCTTCCATGGCGTCCGGGAGCCACACGTGCAGCGGGAATTGCGCGGACTTGCCGACCGTGCCGCAGAAGATGAGGAGCGCGGCCGCGGGAAGCAGCGTGCTCGAGGCGTTGGCGTGCACGGCCTCGTGCATGTGCGTGAAATCCAGCGTGCCGATGGCCGAGAACAGCGCCAGGATGCCGAGGAAAAAGCCCACGTCGCCGATGCGTGTCGTGAGAAAGGCCTTTTTCGAGGCATTGGCCGCGGAGTCTTTCTCGGAGTAAAAGCCGATGAGCAGGTACGAGCAAAGGCCCATGACTTCCCAGGACATGAAAAACTGCAGGTAGTTGTTGGCGATGACCAGCATGAGCATCGCGGCCATGAAGAGCGAAAGATAGGCGAAGAAGCGAGAGAAGCGCGGCTCGTCGTGCATGTAGCCCGAGGAATAAATCTGGATCAGCGTGCCGATCAGCGTGACGACCAGAAGCAGCGTGGCCGCGGGCGGATCGATCAGGATGCCGAAGTTCAACGGATGGGAGCCGAGCGCGAGGAAAGCGAATTCATGCCGCAGCGTCGCGCCCTGCGACACTTGCCAGATGAGGGGCCAGGCAACGGCGCAGGAACCGAGGCTCGCCGCAATCGAAATGAGCGCGGCCTTGTGTTTCACGTGTTTGCCCAGAAGAATGTTGATCGTGAAGGCGATGAGCGGCAGAAGCGGGATGAGATAGGCTTTTTCCACCGGCATCACCATTTCATCAGATGGATTTCGTCCATCTGGATCGTTTTGCGGTTACGGTAAAGGGCCAGCACAATGGCAAGGCCGACGGCAGCGCCCGCGGCGGCAAGGGCGATCACGAAGAACGCGAAGATTTGTCCGGTTTCCGGCGAAAGTGAAGTCGTCCTGGAAAACACAACAAGGTTCACGTTGACCGCGTTCAGGATGAGCTCGATGGAAATGAGCACGGCGATGGCGTTGCGGCGCGTCATGACGCCATACACGCCGAGGACCAGAAGCAGCAGCGAGAAAAGCAGGTAATGTTCGAGGGGGATTCTCACGCCTTGTCCTTTCTGGCCACGACAATGGCGCCGATCAAGACCGCGAAAAGCAGAATGCCCAGGACTTCGAACGGGAACACGTAAGTGGTCATAAGACTTTGGCCCAGGCCGTTCACCGAAAGGGTGGCGCTTAAGGCTGCAGGCGACACGGGCCATGGCGTCTTCATGAGCCGCGGGGCCATAAACGCAAGGAAGAGCGCGCAAGCCGCGAACACGGGACCGGCTTGGCCGTTGGATGCCGAAGCCTCGCCCCCACTCAGCCGCGCGGTGAGCATGACCGCGTAAATGATGAGCGTCAGCACCGCGCCCACGTAGATCAGGACCTGGATCATGGCCAGGAATTCCGCGCCTACCGAAAGGTAAGTCCCGGCCACGACGATGAGCACGACGGCCAGGCACAAGCCCGCGTGAAACAGGTTGCGGCAGGTCACGGCGCCGAGAGCCGCGATTACGCCAAGGCCCATCAGCGCGTAGATGCCTGCATTAACGATTGTGTTGAGAACGTCCATCCGGAAATCTCCGTTTCACTGCTTGCAACGTACGGGGACAGGTCTAAAGAACTGTCCCCATGCTTGCCCGGTTAATCCGCGAACTGATACTCCCGCTTTTCCGGCACATAAGGCTTGTTCAGCCACGTGAGAATCGTAAACGAGCCGGCCATCAGGACAAGCGGGATGAAAAATTTCAAAATGCCGCCGAGATAATACCAAAGCCCGGCCGCAAGAATGTTGACGAGCGTGAGCGGCAGCAGGAATTTCCACGCCAGGCCCATGAGCTGGTCCACGCGAAGGCGCGGAAGCGTGCCGCGAAACCACATCATCACAAAGATGAAAGAGTAGGTCTTGAGGAAGAACCAGATCCACGAGGGCAGGAAGCCAGGGCCCTGCCAGCCGCCGAAATAAAGGGTGGTCGTGAGCGCCGCGCCCGAAAAGCAGTTCATGAATTCGGCCATGTAGAAGAGCGCGAACTTCATGCCGCTGTATTCGGTGTGGAAGCCGGCCACGATTTCGGATTCGGCTTCCGGAAGATCGAAGGGAGAGCGGTTGCATTCGGCGACCGTGCACAAAAAGAAGAAGACCGCGCCGAAAAAGCCCCAGGGCGTGAGCACGAACCATCCGCTCGCCTGTGCCTCGACGATTTGCCGCGTGGACAAGCTGCCCACGACGAGAAGGACAGGCACGACCGACAAGACCATCGGGACTTCGTAAGAGATCATCTGCGCCACGGCGCGCATGCCGCCCAGGATCGAGTATTTGTTGCGCGAGCCCCAGCTGGCCATGAAGATCGCGATGGTCGTGGTGGAAGAGACGGCGAGGAAATAAAGAATGCCGACGTTCAGGTCCACCGCGATCATGCCTTTGCCGAACGGCAGCACGGCGAACAGAAGCAGCGCCGGGGCCACGATCAGGATCGGCGCGAGCAGGTGAAGGACAGGGTCCGCGCCCTTGGGCACGATGTCTTCTTTAGTCAGCATCTTCACGCCGTCCGCGAGCGGCTGGAGAAGGCCCCATTTGCCCACGCGGTTCGGGCCGATGCGGTTCTGCATGCGGCCCACGACTTTGCGCTCCATGAGCGTGAGGTACATCATGATGGCCGGGCCGAGGACCGCGATGGCCGTGATGCTGATCATGATGGAATGGATAGGCATCGTCCACTCAGGCATGAATTTGCCGAGGACGCCGAGGATCGCGCCTTTCAGATTGACGAAGATCGATTCCATTTACACCGCCGGTTTCGGAGGTTGGGGAGGCGGAGTTGTGCCGGGAGCCGCCGGCGGGGGAGGAGGCGGAGCTTTCGCGGCCGCCTCGGCCTTTGCCTTGGCCGCGGCTTCCGCGGCTTTTTTCTTGTCCTCGGCTTCTTTTAATTTGGCGTCGACAGCCGTGGCATCGTTCGGCCGGATTTTGTGGAAATAGGCATTGGATTTCAGCAGGTCGTCTTTGTGGTAGAGGAGGTCGTCGTTGCGTTCCGCGGACGCGATCTCGAATTCGTGGTCCATGTAAATGGCTTCGAACGGGCAGGCTTCTTCGCAGATGCCGCAGTTCATGCACACCGTGAAGTCGATGTCGAAAATAGCCGGACGCTTGAGCGGCTTGCCGTCTTTATCGAACTCGCGCACGATGTAAATGCACTTAGGCGGGCATTCTTTCGCGCAGATGTCGCAGGCCACGCAGCGGAGATTTTCCGGTTCCTTGTCATAAATCAGGAAAGGGAAATTGCGGAAGCGCTCTTTTTCCGGCAGACGCTGCTCGGGATATTCCACGGTGAAGAGAGCGCCGTCCTGTCCGCGTTTCTTGAAATACGAGGCGAAGAACTGCTTCAGCGTCACCCACATGCCTTGGAGAATGCCGTAGCCGTAAAACATCAGTGGTCCACCTCCCCGAGCACGATGTCCACGCTGCCCAGGATCACGATGGCGTCGGCGAGCTTGTGGCCGAGGCAGAGGTCTTCGAGGATCGTCAGATTAATAAAGGAAGGCGCGCGCACGTGATAACGCCAGGGCTGCGGCGTGCCGTCGGAGACGACATAAAATCCCAGCTCGCCTTTGGGCGCTTCCACCCGGCCATAGGCTTCGCCGACCGGCGGCTTGAAATTGCGCGGCGACTTGAGGAAGGGGACCATCTTCTTGTTCATGATTTCGCCGGGTTTTATTTCCTTCAGGGCCTGGTCCAGGATTTTCAGGCTCTCGCGGATTTCCAGCACGCGCACGTAGTAGCGGTCGTACACGTCGCCCTTTTTGCCGAGCGGGACTTTGAAGTTGAAGCGGTCGTAGATCGAATACTTGTCCACTTTGCGGATGTCGTAATTCACGCCGGACGCGCGGAGCATGGGGCCGGTGATGCTGGCGTTCACGGCGAGTTCCGCCGGAAGCACGCCGACGTTCTGGCAGCGCATGCACAGGATCTCGTTTTTCGTGAGCAGCGTCTCGAATTCGTCCAGGAACTTCGGGAACTTGTCCACGATTTCGCGGATACGTTCGAGCACGCTTTGCGGCACGTCGTACTTGATGCCGCCGAAGCGGAAGTAATTGCACATCATGCGCGCGCCCGAGACTTCTTCGAAGAGGTCGAGGATTTTTTCGCGCTCGCGGAACGCATAAAGGACGGGCGTGAAAAAAGCGCCGAGGTCGTTCAGAAGAAATCCGATCACGGAAACGTGGTTCACGATACGCGTCAATTCCGCCATGATCACGCGGATATATTGGGCGCGCTCCGGCACTTCGATCGCTGCGAGTTTTTCCACGGCGAGCGACCAGCCGAAATTGTTCGACATGGAATTGAAATAATCGAGGCGGTCCGTGTACGGCATGGACGCGGCGTACGACATGTTTTCCGCGATCTGCTCGTGATTGCGGTGCAGGTAGCCCATGACCGGCTTCAGCGACACCACAGTTTCGCCGTCCAGCACCATGTTCATGCGGAAGACGCCGTGCGTGGAAGGATGCTGCGGCCCGACGTTGATTTCCAGCGTCTGTCCGTCGTGCTGCACTTCGTTTTTGGGGCTGATCTCGCCTTTGTTCATTTAAGCTTCGGGGCTCCCGGTCGGCTTCTGCGCGACAGCGCGCTTGCCCGTTTTGCGGAGTTCTTCGGCTTTCGCGCGGTCGGCGTCCGAGACTTTCACGCCGCGCTTTTCCAGCCATTCCACGTCCGCGGCTTCCAGCGTTTCGGAATCTTCCTGCTCGTAATCCTTGCGCATGGGCCAGCCTTCGAAGCTGTCCCACATGAAAATGCGCCGCATGTCCGGATGATTTTCGTAGACGATGCCGTAGAGGTCGTAGGCCTCGCGCTCCTGATACTCGGCGCCGCGGTAAATGGGAACGAGCGAGGGAAGGCGCGGGTTCGCGCGGTCGGTGCGCGCGCGCAGCACGATGCTTCCGGCCTTCTTTTCCATGGAGTACAGGTGATAGACCGATTCAAGATAGGTCAGATAATCCGCGCCGGTCACCGACGACAGATAATCGAATTTCAGCGCGGGATCTTCTTTCAGGCATTTGGCCACGCGCGGAAGGTCCGCGGCGTTTTCCACGAGAAGGCTCTCGCGCACCAGCTTGAGCTTCACGCCGGGCAGGGCCTTTTCGATGAGCGCTTTGATTTCTTCGGTCTTCATGCGTTTGCCGGAGGCGGCGGAGGCGCCGCGGGTTTCGGAGCGGTTGCCGAAGGGGGCACCGCGGGCGCGGCGGGCTTCGGCGGCGCCGGAGGAGTATCCAGGTCGGGCGCCTTGATTTTCTTTCCGATCAAAATGGGTTCGCCGTAGCGTTCCTTGCGGTGGTCCACGTCGCGAGGGTTCCACACTTCGGGATTGTATTTGGGGACAAGGCCGTGCGGCCCGAATTCCGGAACCGGGTATTCGCGCTTGAAACCCTTGCGATACCATTCCGTGTTTTCGATTTCCTGGTTGTCGATCTTGCGCTGCAATTCCTGCAGGCCGAAAAGCAGGGCCTCGGGACGCGGCGGGCATCCGGGCAGGTGGACGTCGACCGGAATGTAGCGGTCGATGCCGCGCAGCACGTTGTAGCCGTCGATGAACGGGCCGCCCGCGATGGAGCAGGCGCCCATGGTGATGCAGTATTTGGGCTCGGCCATCTGGTTGTAAAGACGCACGACCTGCGGCGCCATTTTTTTCGTCACGGTGCCGGCGATGATGATAAGGTCGGATTGGCGGGGAGACGCACGGAAGAGTTCCGCGCCGAAACGCGCGATGTCGTAGCGCGCGCAGGCCGTCGCGATCATCTCGATGGCGCAGCAGGCCAGGCCGAACTGCATGGGCCAGATGGAGGAGCGGCGGCCCCAGTTGTAGAGCTCGTTCAGCGTCGTGACGACCACGCCTTTTTTGCCCAGCTCATTTTTCAGGCCGTGGTCGATTGCCGAAACGTTTTGCGTGAACGCCATGTTATTCCCAGTCCAGGGTTTTTTTCTTCCATTCGTAGGCGAGGCCGAGAAACAGGACGCCGATGAAGACGGCCATGGCTGCAAAAGCCTCGGGGCCCAGCCCTTTGAAGGACACGGCCCAGGGAAAGATGAAAACGGTTTCCACGTCGAAGATCACGAAGATCAGCGCGAAGATGTAATATTGCACGCGGAACTGGATCCAGGAATCGCCCTCGGCTTCGAGACCGCATTCGTACGAAGCGTTTTTGATATCGGAAGGTTTTTTGGGGGCAACGAAAAAAGCGAGAACAACCGGAAGGACAGCAAAAACGATCGCGAACAAAATAAAAATGCCAATGAATAGATACTTGTAAAAATAAGTGTCATTCATCATTTGGGGCATTATACGGATTTCGCCGCTCAAAAGTCAAACATTCACACGCATTTAGAGTTTTTTTACGGCGCGACGACGGTCAGGATGCCCGAATAGTGATGCAGGTGGTTGATGTAGTCGACGGGCGCGAGCTCGGCGTAAGAGAAAAATCCGGCGACCGGAAGGTCCGGGAAGGCCGCGCGGATCAGGTTGACGTCCTGATCCGGAAAACCGTACAGGTTTTTGCCGCGGGAGGCGCAGTTGTAATACAAACCGAAGGCGGGCTTTCGGCCGTCAAGACGAGTCTTGAGGTCCCGGAGGGTGTTTTCCATATCGGCGCGGGCATAAGCGGCATCGCGGACGGCGAAAGTCAGGAATTCGCCTTCTTCCACGGGCGCGGTGCAGGCGATGACGCCGCTTTTGGTGTTCACTTCCGTGATGTTGTGCACCACGTAATTGGATTTGCTGAAATCGGTCTGGAAGCTGCGCATGGGAAGCCCGACCATCACGTCGTCATGGGCCTTTTGCGGGTCTTCCGACTCGATCTGCGAGACATGCTCGATGAAAATGTCGTAAGCCGGGCGCCCCTCGAGTTCGTAAATCATGTGGCCCCGCGAGCGAGTGATGCGAAGCGGCTCGCCGAAGGGCAGGCAGGACTGCGTGAGCGCGGTCTCGGTCCGGGCCGGTCCCGAAAAGGCAAAGCCGCCGAACGCGTCGTAAGAAACCTCGGTGCCGTGGAACTGATAGGTCTTTTCCTGTTTCCCGTCTTCGGAAGCCGTGCCGCCGAGTACCGGGACATAGCCGCACGTGCTTTCCAGGCCTTCGAAGAAAATCGGGCTGTGAAAGCTGAAGTGATCGGCCGTCATGAAAAGCCCGGACGGGTCCGGGAATTCGTTCTTGATGCGCTCGCCCAGCCGCAGGCCCGCGCGCAGATTGCTTTCCTGAAGATGGCGGACCAGGAAGGAATCCCAGGCCAGGTCGTCGGAGGACAGCAGCAGGACGCTGACGCCCGGCCCGTTATCGAGTTCCGCCATTTCCGTGAGAATGCCGCTCGCGCTGGAGCCCGTGATGTGCGCGGCGCCCGTGACCTTGCGGATTTTTTCGAGAAGGACTTCGAAGCTGCGGAGGTGATGGAGCGTGGCGAAAACAAGGGCCACGTCGGCTTTGGGCCTGCCGAGTCTCGCCATGGCCTGGCGGCCGCAGACTTCCGCGGCATTTTCCGCATTCCGGTCTTTGGAATAAGATGATGCGGCAAAGATCATGCGCATCATTATATAATGGCGCGCCGCAAACGCTCAGTAAAAATTTTGGAAAAAATGAAAAAGCAAAAAACGGATCAGCCCGCCGCGAACGAAAATGGTTTTTTGCCGCCACTTTTTTTGGAGCGGCTGGAAAAAATCATTCCGCCGGAACATCGGGAGCGCGTGATGAAATCTTTCGAGGCTTCGCGGCCCGCGGTGTTTCGCCTGCACGCGGCCGCGGGCCCGGCGCCGGAAGAAATTCCCGCGCTCCTGAAACAGGACGGCCTGATGGCCGAAGCCTTGCCGTGGTGCGAAACCGCGTTTGTCCTGAAAGAGGGAAGCGTGCGCGGGCTTCAGGAAACGGAGCTTTACCACAAGGGCCTTCTTTATATTCAGGGCGCGTCGAGCCTTCTGGTCCCGCTCGTCCTGGACGTCAGGCCCGGGCAGCACGTGCTCGACATGGCGGCCGCGCCCGGAAGCAAGACCACGCAGATCGCTCTGATGATGAAAGGCGAAGGGGAACTCACCGCGAACGATGCGAGCCGGCCGAGGTTTTTCAAACTCAAAGCCGCGATCGACGCCCAGGGATTTCAAAACGTGCGCCTCATCATGAAAGACGGACAGTTTTTGTGGAAGCAATTCCCGGAATCGTTCGACCGCGTGCTGCTGGATGCGCCCTGCTCGGGCGAGGCGCGCTTCTGCGCGACTTCAAAGGAAAGCCTGGGACAGTGGAAGCCCGGCAAGGTCAAAGCGCTTGCGGCGAAGCAGAAACTCCTGCTGCTGTCCGCGTTTTCGGCGCTCAAGCCGGGCGGTGTCCTGGTTTATTCGACCTGCACGTTCGCGCCCGAGGAAAATGAGGAAGTGATCAGCTGGGGCCTGGGCAAATTCGGCCCGGCCGCGGCCGTGGAGGCCTTTGAGCCGCCCTTATTATATATGGAAGGCCTGGCCTCCTGGGGCAAGAGGGAGCTGGACCCCGCCGTCCGGAAGACCCGGCGCATCCTGCCGGACGGGCTCACCGAAGCCTTTTACATCGCCAAGATAAGGAAAACCGACTCATGGACCGCCGAAAGAAAAAAAACGTAACCGCCCGGAAAAAAATCCGCATTATCGACGTGGGCTGCGCCATCATCAGGAAGAAGGACAAGCTGCTCATTGCCCAGCGGAATCCCGAGGACACGTACGGAAACTATTGGGAATTCCCCGGCGGCAAGATGGAAGATTGCGAGACGATCGAAGAATGCCTTGCGCGCGAAGTGAAGGAAGAGCTGGGCGTGCGGATCAAGGCGCGGAAGCATCTCTTCACGAAGTTTCATCCCTACGTGGACCGGAAGCTGCGGCTTTATTTTTATCTGTGCGACTGGATCAGCGGGAAACCCGCGGCGCATGACTGCCAGGGCTTTGCTTTCGTGGAGCCCGAGGAATTAGTGAACTATAAATTTCCGCCGGCGGATGACACGATTATCCGGCACCTGATACGGAAAAGAGTTTTTTACTTTGGGAAGAAGTCGGCGCAAAAACGAAGGGGACAGGCTTAAAAGCCTGTCCTCGTTCGCTGGCGCGCAAGCCGGGATCTGCAGAAAGAAAATGTGAGCATGGACGGGGACATGCCTTTAGGCGTGCCCCATGGCTGAGAATGCAAGAGGCCTCTCGAGTGCATGCGGGCCTCCGCGTGCGGCGGTTTAGTCGTACTTTTCGTAGAAGATCTGTTCTTTGGCGAAGCCCATCTGCGTGCCCATCTCGACGACGGCGTTGATCATGTTCGTGAGGCCGCAAATGTAGATGTGCGTATCCGGATTCACCGGGATGTATTTCTTCAGCATATTCTGCACGTATTCGGTTTCGCCTTTCCAGGTTTTGGGGCGCGAGACCGTGAACACGTTGTGAAGGTTCGGATATTTCCTGGCGGCCTCTTCGAATTCTTCCTTATAAAGCACGTCTTCTTCGTAGCGGTTGCCGAAGATGTTCCAGATCTGGATTTTTTCCCCGCCGTCCAGCAGGTCGTGAATCATGGAGCGGAAGGGGGCGATGCCCGTGCCTGTGGAGATGTAAACGAGGGTCTTGGGAAGCGGCCGGCGCGCGGTGAAGCGGCCGAGCGGGCCCTGGATTTCCATTTTGTCGCCTTCCTTCAAGGTCCACAGCCATTCCGTGGCCTTGCCGCCCGGGACTTTTTTCCAGCAGAGGTCGAGCGAACCCTTCCAGCGCGGCGAAGAGGCGATGGAGTAGGGGCGCTTGATCACCTTCTCGGGAGTGGGAACCATGATGTTCAAGAACTGTCCGGCGTCGAAGTCGAAGACGGTACCCGGGTCAAACACCATGTGGAAATGGCGGGTGTCCTGAATTCCCATATCTTTAATAGATTCAATGGTAACGGTAAAGATTCCGGCTCGCATAGGCGTTATAATATAAAGTAACCTTTTTAAAAAAGCTATGGGAAACTAGGAGGGCAGGACCGGCATGCCGGCGCCCTCAGGCCGGGCCAAGTGACCAAAGACCCCCAACATCCAAAGTCCCGCTTCCGCTTCTCGCTGCGGTATAAAGTCGCCCTTCCGGTGCTGATTTTCGTCACGCTGATGCTGTTCCTGCTCTTCCGCACGACGTTCCGTTTCGTGCGCGAGCTGGTTCTCGAGCGCACGGAAAGCCGCCTTCTTGCCATCGCCGAAGTCTTTACCGAGTCCCTGAAAGTCCCGCTCGTCCTCAGCAATCAGGAAGTGCTCGTCGCCACGCTTCAATGGATGGCCGAGCGTTCGGACGTGATCGAAGTGCGCGTCGAAGACACGCAGGGCGGCATCGTCGGCAGCACGAACCCGCAGCTGCTTACGCTTCCGGCGCCGCTGAAGCTGCCGAGTTTCAAAGGCGTGCAGCGGATTTCGCAGGACCGTTACGGAGTCGCGGTGCCGATCGACGTGGGAGGCAATCCTCTCGGGCGGCTTGTCATCGTTTTTTCCCAGCTCGGCCTCGAACAGGACCTGCGCCAGATTTTCGTCGATCGCATGCTTCTCGCGTTTTCCATGGGCGCGGTGCTGGCGCTCATGACCGCCTTGATCACCTGGGCGGCGGTGCGGCCTCTTTTCCGGCTCAAAAAAACCGTGCAGGAGATTCTGTCCGGCAATCTGGACGCGCGCGCGCAGATCACGACCTTCGACGAGATCGAGGACCTGGCCGGCGCCTTCAACGAGATGGTGTCGCGCCTCGCGCGAAGCCTGGACAATCTCCGGTCGCGCACGCAGGCGCTCGAAGACTCGGAGGAAAAGTACCGCCTCATCGTCGACAACGCAAGCGACATCATTTTCGCGCTCGAGCCGTCCGGCGATATCGTGTTCTTGAACGAGGGGTTTTCCGGGTGCACGCGCGAAGAGATCCTGGACGGCGGGCTCAAGCTGTTCAAGGATCTGCACCAGAGCGATTCCCTGAAGGAGTTCGACCGCGCGCTCGCGCTCGTGCAGGACACGCGCGAATCCGTGATCAACGTGGCGACCACGCACATCCACCGCAGCGACCAGAGCGAGATTTTTTACCTGACCAGCTTTACGCCGCTCGTCGACCATGACGGCAAGGTGAAGTTGATCCAGGGCATGATGCGCGACGTGACCGAGCTGCGGCGCATCGAGCTGATGAAGGAATCCCTGATCCGCGACGTGGCGCACGAGCTGAAGACGCCGACCGCGAAGTTCGAGATGGCCGTGAACTGGTTCGAAAAGGAAATCAAACAGAACCCGGAGCTGGCCAAATACGCCTCCATCATCGAGATGCTCAAAAACAACACCGACCGGCTCATGCGCACGATCACGAGCATCATGGACCTGTCGAAACTCGAGTCCGGCGTGCTGCAGATCAACCGGGAAAAGCTCGACCTGAATCATGTGCTGCGGCAGGTGCTTCAGGACATGGAGCCGCTGTGCGTTCACAAAGGGCTGGTCCTGGAAAATCACATCAGCACGGAACCGCTCATGATCGAGGGCGACCGCGACATGCTCTACCGCCTTTTCGTCAACCTCATCCAGAACGCCATCAAGTATACGCCCAAGGGAGCCATCAAGGTGTTCAGCTGCCGCAAGGGCCCGAACATCATGGCCGAAGTCCGGGACACCGGCATCGGCATCGAGGAAAAGGACCTCAAGACCATTTTTGACCGGTTCGTGCAAAAAACCGCGGCGTCGGTCGGCATCGGCGTAGGCCTTACCATCTCTAGAGATATCGCGATTCTGCATCACGCGAAAGTCTGGGCCGAAAGCGAGGGCCTTGGAAAAGGCTCGACTTTTAAAGTAAAATTCTAGCAACACCTTTGGAGCCGCGATGAGCACGAACGGGCAGCGCAAAATCATGATTGTCGAGGACGACGAGGATCTCCACGTCCTCTACGGCCTTTACCTCCAGGGCCAGGACTACGAAATCCTGCGCGCCTACAACGGGCAGGAGGCCTTCGATATCCTGGAAAAAGAAAAGCCGCGGCTCATCATCCTGGACATGATCATGCCGGTCATGGACGGCGAAGAATTTTTCGTGAAGCTGCGTACGGAAAAGAAAATCGCGGACATCCCGGTCATCATCGCGAGCGTCAACGACAAGATTTCCCCCAAGCTTCTGAACCTCGGCAACATCCACGCGATCCTCAAAAAACCGTTCACGATCGAAACGCTTGTCCAGCACATCGAGCAGGCGTTGAGCAACGGCGCCAAGCGCTGATCTCTCCGGTCCTTCCATGAAGCCTTACGAGCCTTTCGACCATCCCGCGGACATCGGACTCATCATCCGCGGCAAAACCCAGGAAGAACTGTTCACACACGCGGCCCTGGGCTTTGCAGACCTGGTCACGGACGCGGCAGCGCTTGCGTCCGCCGTTCCTTCCGTGGAGCGCACGATCCGGCTCGAAGCCGAAGACATGCCCGAGCTTTTGTTCTCGTGGCTGCGCGAACTGGTCTATCTTTTTTCCGCGTCGTCAGTCGTCTTCACTCGTTTTAAATTCTCCGCGTTGACGTCCGGCCGCCTGGAGGCCGTGGCGCGCGGCACCCCTTTCGATCCTGCCCGGCACGTGTCCAAAATGGAAGTGAAAGCCGTGACCCGCCATCAATTTTTCCTATCCCGCACCCCGGCGGGGGGATGGGAAGCCCGCGTCATCTTTGACGTTTGAGCCGGCCGGCAAAACGCGGATTTTACACGCCCTTTACATAAAATAGAAAGGAGCCGCAAAGGCTTCCTGATAAAATAAGGGCATGACGACGCTGACTTCGCCTTTACGGAAACTCGACGATTACCGCTGGGAAGTGCCCACGTCTTATAAGAAAGGCATGCGGGTTCCCGGCCTGATTTTCGCCAGCGAAAAAATGCTGCCCGCGCTGCAAATGGACCAGGCCGTCGAGCAGGTGGCGAACGTCGCGCATCTTCCCGGCATCGTGAAATATTCGCTGGCCATGCCCGACATCCACTGGGGCTACGGCTTTCCGATCGGCGGCGTGGCCGCGACCGACCCGCAGCAGGGCGGCGTGATTTCGCCGGGCGGGATCGGCTTCGACATCAACTGCGGCGTGCGGCTTGTGCGCACGAACCTGCGCGCAGAAGAAGTCCGGCCGCGCCTGAAAAGCCTGGTCGCGCTTCTTTTTAATAAGGTGCCATGCGGCGTCGGCGTTTCCGGCTCGATCGAGATCGGGAAAAAAGACGAGCGGCGCATGCTGACGCAGGGCGCGCGCTGGGCGGTTTCTGAAGGCTATGGCAGCGAAGAAGACCTGGAAGCCACGGAAAGCGGCGGCGCGCTGGAAGGCGCGAATCCGGACGTTGTGTCCGCCCGCGCTTACGAAAGAGGCCGCGGCCAGCTCGGCACGCTGGGCTCGGGAAATCATTTTCTCGAAGTGCAGGAAGTGGAAAAAATTTTCGACGAAGAAACCGCGCGCGCCTTCGGCGTGGAAGAAGGTCAGGTGCTCGTCATGATCCATTCGGGCTCGCGCGGCTTCGGCTACCAGATCTGCGACGATTCGCTGGAAGGCATGCGGCGCGCGCTTACGAAATATCAGATCGCGGTGCCGGACATCCAGCTTTCCTGCGCGCCTGTGGATTCGCCGGAAGGGCGGGGGTATCTCGGCGCCATGCGCTGCGCAGCCAACTACGCGTGGGCCAACCGCCAATGCCTGATGGCGCTCGCGCGCGAATCTTTCGAAAAGTTTTTCGGCCGGAGCTGGCGCGATTTGGGCATGGAACTGATTTACGACGTGGCGCATAATATCGCCAAATTCGAGACGCACGAGGTCGACGGCAAAAAAATGAAACTGTGCGTGCACCGCAAGGGCGCGACGCGCGCATTCGCGCCGGGCGAAGAAGAACTTCCCGGGCCTTACCGCGAAACCGGGCAGCCGGTCATTATCCCGGGCGACATGGGGCGCAATTCGTACCTGGCCGCGGGAACGCCGCGGGCCATGGAAGAAACGTTCGGCACGTCCTGCCATGGAGCGGGACGGGCCATGTCGCGGGGCGCGGCGTTGAAGGCTGCGCGCGGCCGCTCGATCGAGAAGGAATTGGAAGAGAAGGGCATCATCGTGATGGGCAAGGGCCATAAAGGCATTGCCGAAGAACAGCCGGCCGCGTATAAAGACGTCAACGACGTGGTCGAGGTGGTGCACGCGGCGGGGATTGTCCGCAAAGTGGCGCGCATGCGGCCCATGGGAGTGATCAAAGGATAGCAGCCGTCAGCATGGACGGGACGCCAAAACTTTATAGTTTCGGCAGGCTCTCGGAAGCGGGACGCTTCCGTATGCGCACCAGGATTTGTCAGCATGGGCGGGGACAGGCCTTTAGACCTGTCCCTCCAGGTCGAGAACGCAGGACTTCATTGATAGTAAGTGAGCCGTCGCGGCAAAAAAATCAAAAGCATGGGCATGGCTAAGGAAATTATTGTCATCATCGAAGACGAAAAAAACATCGTCGAGCTTTTGCAGTACAACCTGGAAAAGGAAGGCTACCGCGTTTTCAGCGCGCTCCGGGGGGAGGAAGGCCTGGACCTGGCGCGCAAACATCTCCCGTCGGTCCTCATCCTGGATCTGATGCTTCCCGGCATGGACGGGCTCGAAATCTGCAAGACGCTGCGCCAGAATCCGGAGACGTCTCGCATTCCCATCCTCATGCTGACCGCGCGGGGCGAGGAAGTGGACAAGGTCCTGGGCCTGGAGCTCGGGGCCGACGATTACGTGACCAAGCCTTTCAGCCCGCGCGAGCTGGTCGCCCGCATCAAGGCCGTGCTGCGGCGCTCGCAGCCCGCGCCCGACACGGCGCTCCTGCGCTGCGGCCCGTTGGAACTGAACGCCGAAACGCATCAGGTTACCCTGAAAGGAAAGATCCTGGATCTGACGTCCAAGGAATTCCATTTGTTGAAAGCGCTGATGGCGGCGCAGGGCCGCGTGCTCTCCCGCGCGTATCTCCTGGAGCACGTGTGGGAATTCGACCGCGGCGCCAACATCGAAACGCGCACCGTGGACATGCACGTGGGACAGCTGCGAAAAAAACTGAAATCGGAGGCGCTCAAGATCGTGACCGTCAAAAACGCCGGCTACAGGTTTGAACGTGAAGCCTAAAAAGAAACCTTTTTTCCATCTGACGCTGGGCTGGCGGCTGGCCCTTCTTTCGTCTCTGGCCTTTCTCCTCGTCTTCCTGGCCGCGGGCTGGGCGGTGGAAAAAGCCGTACGCTCATCGGGATCGCCGGACGTTTTCAGGGGCGCGGTGGCTGCCGGGGCGCTGCTCGGAAGCGCCGTCATTTTTTTGATGGGGCTTGTCTGGGGCAAGCGCTTCAGCCGGCGGGTCAACGGGATTTCCCATGCCGCGTCGCGTTTCGCACAGGGCGACGTGACCGGAAAAATTTTCGTCGAGGGTGACGACGAGCTGCGCACGCTCGCGCATTCGGTCAACCAGATGGTCTCTTCTTTGAAAAGGCGCATGGCGGAAAATGAGTCGGAACGCGCGAAGCTGACCGCGATCCTGGAGCACATGGGCGAAGGCGTGATCGCGGTCAACGAAGCCCGGCAGGTCCTGCTCGCAAATTCTTCGGCGGAAGAAATCTTCGACGTGCCGCGCGGCACGGGACCGGGCAAAAGCCTGCTGACCCTGACCAAAAAGCCGCGGCTCGACGAGATGATGGCCCACGCCATCGAGCGGGGGGCGAGCGTTTCCGGTGAGATCGAGCTCGTCCGCGACGAATCCAAGACGCTGCAGGCCAGCGCTCTCGGCATCGGACGCAACGCCGAAAGCGTGTCCGGCATCCTTGTCCTTTCCGACATCACCCAGATCCGAAGGCTCGAGAACCTGCGGCGCGAATTCGTCGCAAACGTTTCCCACGAGCTGCGCACACCGCTGACTTCCATCCGCGGTTTCGTCGAGACCCTGCTGGGCGGTGCGCTGCGCGACGCGGCGACCAGCGAGCGGTTCCTGCGCATGATGGAAGACGATTCGCGGCGGCTGGAAAGGCTGATCGACGACCTGCTGGAGCTTTCCCGGCTCGAGGCGCGCCAGGCGCCGCTGCAGCTCAAGGCCGTGGACCTCGCCCGTGAAGCCGGGCAGGTGATGGAAGGATTCGGCAAGCGCCTGAAAGAAAAAAATATCGCCGTCGAAAACCGGATGGCATCCAAAAAAATTCCTGCCGTAAACGCGGACCAGGACCGGGTGCGCCAGGTCCTGCTGAACCTCGTGGACAACGCCATTAAGTTCAACCGGGACGGCGGGCGCATCGCGCTCGACGCCGAAGCCCTGGACGGCCGCGTGTGCGTCGTCGTGGAAGACACGGGCATCGGCATTCCGGAAGAGGCCGTGGCGCGGACGTTCGAGCGCTTTTTCCGCGTGGACAAGGCGCGCAGCCGGGACGCGGGCGGCACGGGGCTCGGTCTGGCCATCGTGAAGCACATCGTCGAAGCCCACGGCGGAGAAGTCGCATGCGAGAGCGTGCTGGGCCGCGGTTCCAAATTTTCGTTCACGCTGCCGGTCGAGGGGCCGGACCGAACCGGCAGCTTGTGAGTCGGGTCGAAATCTGTTAGTCTTCTCCGTGCATCCTGCGGGAAGATTCCCGGGCGGGAAAAAATGGCGAGGTCAAAGTGAAACGGCATTTCGAAGACGAACTCAAAACGCTCAAAGAAAAACTTTTTCGCATGGGGCTTCTCGTTGAAGAAGCCATCCGCAAGGCCACCGAAGCTCTCTTTGAACGCGATTCCAAAAAGGCTCTGGAAGTCATCAAGCACGACCAGGAGATCAACCTCCAGGAAATCGAGATCGACGAGGCCGGCCACGAATTTATCGCCCTTTACCAGCCCGCCGCCGCCGACCTGCGGCTCATCACCATGGTCCTCAAGATCAACAATGACCTCGAGCGCATGGGGGACCAGGCGGTCAACATCGCCGAAAAAGCGCTCATCATCAACCAGGAACCGCCTCTCAGCAAGCCTTCGCGGGACCTGGTGAAGCTCACCGAAGCCGCGCTCAAGATCGTCCGCGACGCGCTGGACTCTTTCATGGAGACGGATCCGGCCAAGGCCAAGGAAATCCTCGAGCGCGACGACATGATCGACGACCTGAACGACCAGCTCTACGACGAAGTCCAGAAGATCATGCAGGAAAACGTGGGCTGCGTGCGCGCGGGCGTCAGCCTCATCATGGTGTGCCACAACCTCGAGCGTGTCGGAGACCTGGCGACGAACATCGCCGAAGACGTCATTTACGTGAAGCGAGGCATCGACGTTCGCCACCACATTCGCGAAAGGCGCGCGGAAAACACCTGAGCCTCTTCCCGTCCCTTCTTCCCGGGCGTCCGTTTTTTTTCATCGCAACCCCACTCCTTCGAATGGTTTAAGCAGTCTAGACAAATCTACTCGCCTGAGGTATCATAACTCCTCCGGGAAAGGGAGTCCCTCCGGAGTTCCCCTATCGCAATCATCACAGCATTCTTACTTATCAGGAGGTCCTTTATATGAATCTTCGTGACGCATGGGTCGACAAGCGCCAGGGCGATGGCAACAGGACCCAGATGCACTACGCACGCAAGGGTATTATTACGGAAGAGATGGCTTACGTGGCCCGGCGCGAGTCGCTCGAGCCGGAATTCGTGCGTTCCGAAGTGGCCCGCGGCCGCATGGTCATTCCCGCGAATATCAATCACCGCAATCTCGAGCCCATGGCCATCGGGATCAACGCCCTCTGCAAGATCAACGCGAATATCGGCAACTCCGCCGTCACCTCCGACATTCCGAAAGAAATCGAAAAGCTCCACATGTCCGTGAAGTTTGGTTCGGATACGGTGATGGACCTTTCCACGGGCCGCGACCTGGATGAAACGCGCATCGCGATCCTGAAGCACAGCCCGGTTCCGGTCGGCACGGTTCCGATTTACCAGGCGCTCGAAGAAGTGAACGGCATTCCTGAAAACCTGACGCCGGACATCATGTTCGACGTGATCGAAAAGCAGGCGCAGCAGGGCGTCGACTACATGACGATCCATGCGGGTGTCCTTCGCGCGCATCTGCCGCTGGTCGCCACGCGCATCACGGGCATCGTGAGCCGCGGCGGCGCGATCCTCGCGCAGTGGTGCATGCGCCATCACAAGGAAAACTTTCTCTACACCGAATACGACCGCCTCCTCGCCATCTGCAAAAAGTACGACGTGACAATTTCCCTCGGCGACGGCCTCCGTCCCGGCTGTCTCGCGGACGCGAGCGACAAGGCGCAGTTCGCGGAGCTGGAAACGCTCGGCGAGCTGACCAAGAAAGCCTGGGAACAGGACGTGCAGGTCATGGTCGAAGGCCCCGGCCACGTGCCCATGGACCAGATTCCCATGAATATCCAGAAGCAGATCGAAGTCTGTCATGAAGCGCCGTTTTACGTTCTCGGCCCTCTGGTGACGGACATCGCGCCGGGTTACGATCACATTACGTCGGCGATCGGCGCCGCGATCGCGGGCCACTCGGGCGCCGCGATGCTGTGCTACGTGACGCCGCGCGAGCATCTTGGTCTGCCGGATCTCAACGACGTGAAGCAGGGCGTGATCGCGTACAAGATTGCCGCCCATGCCGCGGACATCGCGCGTAAGCGCCCGGGCGCCCGCGACCGCGATGACGAACTTTCGAAGGCGCGCTTTACGTTCAACTGGAACCGCCAGTTCGAGCTTTCGATGGATCCCGAGCACGCGCGCGCGCTGCACGACGAAACGCTGGCCGACGATTACTTCAAGGAAGCGGAATTCTGCTCCATGTGCGGCCCGAAGTTCTGCTCCATGGCCATTTCCCAGGAGCTGACCCAGCTTGGCCAGGCGAATAAAGATTCCAGAGACAAAAAGAAAGAGGAAAGGCGGGAAAAACTCCTTCAGAAGAGCTGATCTTCCGAAGAATTCTCCATGAAAAAATTCTACAACTCCATCCAGGATGAAATCCAGGCGCTGAAACAGGAACGCCGCGCCGTGATCCTGGCCCACAATTACCAGATCGCCGAAATCCAGGACATCGCGGACTTCACCGGAGACTCGCTCCGGCTCGCGCAGGAAGCCAAGAAAACCGACGCGGAAGTGATCCTTTTCTGCGGCGTGCATTTCATGGCCGAAACCGCCAGCATCCTTTGCCCGGACAAGAAAGTGCTCGTCCCGGACCTGGAAGCCGGCTGCTCGCTGGCCGACATGGTGCTGCCCGAAGACATCCGCAAATGGAAAGCCGGGCATCCGAACGGCGTCGTGGTCTGCTACATTAATACGTCCGCCGCGGTAAAGGCCGAATGCGATTACTGCTGCACGTCCGCGAACGCGGAAAAAGTCGTGCGCGCGATTCCCGCGGACAAGGAAGTCCTTTTCGTGCCCGATTATTTTCTCGGCACATTCGTCAAGCGCAAGACCGGCCGGCAGAACATGGAATTGTGGAAAGGTTATTGCCCGACGCATGTCATGATCCAGTCGGAAGCGATCGATAAGATCAAGCATGACAATCCCGGCGCGGAATTTCTCATGCACCCGGAATGCGGCTGCATGACGAAATCCATGGAATACGCGGACAAGGTGCTTTCCACCGAAGGCATGGTGAAGTACGCGAACGAATCACCGTGCGGGAAATTCATCGTGGCGACCGAAACCGGCATCCTTCACCGCATGCGCAAAGACAATCCCGGCAAACAGTTTATCCCGGCGTCGTCGCACGCCGTTTGCAGCTACATGAAAATGAACACGCTCGAAAAAGTCGTGGCCAGCCTGGAAAATCTCCAGTACGAGGTGAAGGTGCCCGAAGAGCTCGCGCGCAAGGCCTACCGCTGCATCGAGCGCATGATGGAAATCGTATGATCGAAAGAAAGAAAACGCGGCAGGTGAGCATCGGCGGCGTGACCGTCGGCGGCGACGCTCCCATTCGCATCCAGTCCATGTGCACGACGCACACGCGCGACGTGGAAGCGACAGTCGACCAGATCCACCAGCTGACGGAAGCCGGCTGCGAAATCGTCCGCGTGGCCTGTCCCACGGAAGAAGACGCGCGCGCGCTCGGCAAAATCCGCAGCCGCATCAAGATCCCGCTTGTCGCCGACATCCACTTCAATTACCGCTTCGCGCTGATCGCGCTCGACGAAGGCGTGGACAAATTGCGCCTGAACCCCGGCAACATCGGCAAGAAAGAACGTACGGTCGAGATCGTGCAGAAGGCGAAGGCCCGCAAAGTCCCGATCCGTATCGGCGTGAACGGCGGCTCGCTGGAAAAAGACCTGATGGAAAAATACGGGCCCACGCCCGAAGCGCTGGTCGAAAGCGCCAAGCGCCACGTCCAAATCCTCGAAGAACTCGATTTTCACGACATCATTCTCTCGCTCAAGGCTTCCGATGTTCCGACCATGGTCGCGACGTATCGTCTCGCCAGCCAGACGTTCGATTATCCGCTGCATCTGGGCGTGACCGAGGCCGGCACGCTGCTGCGCGGCAGCGTTTACAGCGCCATCGGCATCGGCATGCTGCTGCACGACGGCATCGGCGACACGATCCGCGTTTCGCTGACGGCCGAATCGGTCGAGGAGCTGAAAGTCGGCAAAATGATTTTGGAAGCGCTCAACATCCGCAAGGGCGTGCGCGTGATTTCCTGCCCGAGCTGCGGCCGCGCGGAAGTCGACGTGTTTAAGCTCGCGGCGCAGGTCGAAGACCGCGCCATGAAATTGAACGATCCCATGACGATCTCGGTGCTTGGCTGCGTCGTGAATGGCCCGGGCGAAGCTCATGAATCCGATTTCGGCGTGACCGGCGGCAAAGACAAGGGCATGATCTACATCGACGGCAAGCAGCATCGCGTGGTCGATGAAAATGCGCTGGTCGACGAACTTTTCAAGGAAATCGACGCCAAGAAGAACGCCCCTTCGAATACTGCAGACTCGACCGCCGCTCCCAAGGAATAATCCATGAGCTTCTTCGATTACGGGCCTCTCCAGGACATCGCGGAAAAAGTTGAAGCCGGAGAACAGCTTTCGTTCGAAGACGGCGTGCGGCTTTATCGCACCAACGATCTTCCGCTGCTCGGCAGCCTCGCGCAAACGGTACGCCGCCGCATCAACGGCAACCGCGTTTTCTACTCGATCAACCTCCACGTCAATCACACGAACGTCTGCACGCTGCGCTGCCTTTTCTGCGCGTTCGCGCGCCGTCCCGGCGAAGAGGGCGGCTATACCTTTTCCACGGACGAGATCCAGGACAAGGTCCGGCAGGGGATCGCGAAATGGCAGATCAATGAAGTCCACATCGTGGGCGGCCACAATCCCGATCTTGGCCTCGATTATTACGTGGACATGTTCCGCAAGATCCGCGAGGCCGCGCCTTCGATTTATATCAAGGCGCTGACGGCCCCGGAGATCGACGACCTGGCGCACCGTACCGGGCTTTCTTACCGCGACGTGCTCGCGCAGCTTCAGGCCGCGGGTCTGGACGGGCTTCCGGGCGGCGGCGCGGAAATCTTCCATCCGGTGACGCGGCGCAAGATCTGCCACGAAAAAATCGACGCGGATACGTGGCTGGCCATTCATGAAATAGCGCATGAGCTCGGCCTGCGGACGAACGCCACCATGCTTTACGGCCATATCGAGTCCGACGAAGACCGCGTCGACCACGTGCTTCGTCTCCGCGAACTGCAGGCCAAGACCAAGGGCTTTTATTCGTTTATCCCGCTGGCCTACAATTCAGACAACAACCCGCTCCAGAAACTGGGCGAGGCGGGCGGTTTCCTCGACGTGAAGGTTTATGCCGTGTCGCGGCTTCTCTTCGATAATATCCCGCACATCAAGGCGCACTGGATCACGACCGGTCTCAAGATGGGGCAGGTGGCGCTTTCCTTCGGGGTCGATGACCTGGGCGGGACCAACCTGAACGAAAAGATCGTCCACGACGCGGGTTCCGAAACGCCGGTCGACCTTTCCCAGGACGAGATGGTCCGCCTGATCCGTGACGCGGGCTACGAGCCGTGTCTCGTGGACAGTTCTTACCAGTTTGTCGGCTGATTCCGGCCCCATTTGCTAAAATGGCGGACGCCGAGCATACTTACAACAGCAGTGAACCCGCAGTTCAACCCCTGTTTTGAACATGAGAGACCACAGCCGGTACCAGCGTCAGATGATTCTGAAAGAAATTGGACGCGAGGGCCAGCGCCTTTTGGATCAGTCCTGCGTCGCCGTCGTCGGGCTCGGAGCCCTGGGATCGGTTTCCGCCAACCTGCTCGCCCGCGCGGGCGTCGGGCATCTGGTCGTGATCGACCGCGATTTCCTCGAAATCAATAACCTGCAGCGCCAGGTCCTCTACGACGAAAAGGACCTTTCCCAAAACCTTCCGAAGGCCGTGATCGCGGCGCGGAAGCTGCGCGACATCAATTCCGAAATCATGATCGAGGAAAAAGTCGCGGACGTGAACCCTCTTTCCATCCACGAAGTCCTGGACGGTGTCGACCTCATCGTGGACGGCACGGACAATTTCGAGACTCGGTTCCTGCTGAACGACTACGCGATTTCCAAACAGATTCCCTGGATTTACGGAGGCGCGGTCAGGACCGAAGGCATGACGTACGTGGTCCTGCCGGATGATCCGCCGTGCCTGCGATGCCTTTTCGGCGAAGTGCCGCCGCACAAAGACATGCAGACCTGCGATCAGGTGGGCATCCTCGCGCCCGTCGCGCACATGGTCGCCTCGTTCCAGGCGACGGAGGCCATCAAGATCCTTGCGGGAAAACAGGCCGCGGTCGAGCGCAAACTCTGGAAAGTCGACGTCTGGCACCGCCACTTCAAGACGATTTCCGTGTCGCACCTGAAAGCCAATCCGTGCACCGGCTGCCGCGGCGGCCATCTTCCTTACCTGGACGACGAGGCCCCGGCCACGCGCGGCGTTACGCTCTGCGGCCGGAACGCGGTCCAGATTTACCAGACCGTGCAGCAAGAGCTGAATTTCAAGGCCCTCGCCAGCCGGCTGGAGCACCAGGCGGAAGTCACATTCAACGAATACCTGCTCAACATCCGCACTCCCGACCCGTACGAAATTACCGTTTTCAAGAACGGGCGGGCCATCATCAAAGGCACCGAGGACATGGGCCGCGCCAAAAGCCTCTACGCCAAATACCTCGGCTGCTGATCCCGGATTTTCGCGGTCCCAAGAACTTCGCTTCACCTTCCCATGCCTTTGTGCTAGTTTATTGCATCGGCCGGACGGCCTGACCACCATCAAAGAGGACGGACTCATGGATAAAGTGATTTTGACGCGTGAAGGTTTCGACAAGCTGGTTGAAGAATTGACTTTTTTGAAGGGAAAGAAACGGATCGAAGTGGCCAATGCCCTTGAAGTGGCCCGCGCTCACGGCGACCTGCGCGAAAATTCCGAATACGACGCGGCCAAGGAAGCCAAGGCGCGCCTTGAAGAGCGCATTGCCGCGCTCGAAGACAAGCTTTCCCGCGCGAAAGTCGTGGACCCGCAGTCCATGCAGCACGACAAGGCCTTCCTCGGCGCCAAGCTCAAAGTGAAGAACCATCACAGCGGAGACACGTTTGTGTATATGCTGGTTTCTCAGGACGAAGCGGATTTCGCTGCCGGCAAGATTTCCGTGACTTCTCCCATCGGCAAGGGGCTTCTCGGAAAGGCCGTAAAAGAAACCGTCGAGATCAAAATCCCGGCGGGCACCATCAAGCTGGAAGTTATCGAAATCACTTACGGCTGATCATGTTTTACCTTCTGGCCCCGCTTTACTCACTGTTCAGCGTGGATTTTTACCGCCTTATTCTCCGCCGCCGCCTTTCCTCCGGTTTCATTCACCTGCTCGTCCTCAGCACTCTCAGTCTCATCATCGTCCTGGTCTTTTCCTTCACGCGGCTTTTGCCCGGCATCAACCGCTTCGCCTCGTGGCTCGAGAACGAATTGCCGCCGATGACGTGGACGCCGGAAGGCCTGGTCATGAACGCCCGCAGCCCGCTGAACCTCGTGCATCCCGATTACGGGCTCCTGGCCACGCTCGACATGACCCAGAACGAGGTCGAGCCTGAAGCGCTGGGCGATGCGCCGGTTTTCGTGACCTCGAAAAAACTCTATCTCAATTTTGGCGACAACGACATCCGTTCCTACGACCTGACGAGCCCTCCGGAGAAAGTCCCGCAGGACAAGCTGGTTCTTCAAATCGACGGGGAATTTATCCGGTCCATGGCGCGTGCCGCCAAGCCTTTTATAATCGGCGCGGCGGGCGTCCTTGCAATCCCGTTTTTTTTCCTGCTCCGCCTGGCCGAGGCTTTTGCCGCGTCCGGCATCGGCATGCTGATCAACCGTCTGCGGAAGCTGCCGCTTTCGTACGCGCAGGTATTCACGTGCTCATGCTACGCGCTGACCCTGGCTTCGATTCTCGAATTGCGCGGCCTGATTCTCCCGGTTTTTTCGGCGGTCCCTTTCGGCTTGCCCGGAACGCTGCTCGTGACGGGCGCTTACCTTTTCCTGGCGGTCAAGAAAACGGAAATGAAGATCCCCGAAAGCTTGTGACGAATTATTCCTGCGTCGGGCAGGTGCTTTCGTCGCGCGCGCCCCAGTAGGAAAGCAGGCTGCCGCCGCCGAGAATGAGGATCATGCCCGTGAGCGAGGCGGGCGACAGGGTTTCTCCCCAAAAGAAGAGGCCGTAGAGAAAGGAAAGCAGCGGGGTCAGATAAGAAAACGGGCTGACGAAAGACGCCGGGGCCCGGCGCAGGGCGCGCGTCATCCAAAGCTGCCCCCAGAAAGCGCCCGCGGCCACGCCCAGCAGGGCAAGCAGGTCTCCGGTTCCCGGCCATTGGAACGAACGGAAGAGAAATGGAAGCGAACCGAGCGTCGAGACCAGCGTGAAATAAAAAATGATGGTCAGCGATGACTCACGGCCCTTCAGCGACGCGATCGTCACGTAAGCGATCGCCGAGAACACGGCTGACAGCACCCCCCAGAAAAAATTCATGTTCCATCCTCCGGCATCGCCGTGCAGCAGGAGATAAAGCCCGGCGAAACAGACGCACACGAGCACGGCCAGCATGGGGCGCACCTTTTCTTTCAGGAAGACGGCCGAAAAAAGGACGACGAAAAGCGGCGCCGAATAATTGAGCAGGACTGCGGTGCCCAGCGGCATGCGGCCGATCGTGTAGAAGTGCAGCGACAGCGCGAGAAATCCTGTCACGCCGCGCATCACGAGCGCGGCTTTGTGGCGTCCCCAGACCGGAATGGCATTCATCTTCATCAGCGGTACGAGGACGAGCACGCTGAGAAAACTGCGCGTGAAGACGATTTCCATGCTGGGGACGCGCGGGCTGGCCAGCTTGACGCAAAGGGCCATGACCGAAAAGGCAAACGCCGCACGGACCATGAGGAAGACGCTCGCAAGATGATCTTTTGAGAATTTCATGGCAGCATGATAGCAGGGAACGGCAGGAGCCGGAAAAAATCATGAAAGAAACCGCGGAGCAAAAAAAGAAAAGGGCAGCCCGTATCATGGTCCGGCTCGAAAATGCCTATCCTGATGCCGAGTGCGCCCTTGTTTTTTCCAATCCACTCGAGCTGATGGTGGCCACGATCCTGTCCGCTCAGTGTACGGACAAGCGCGTGAACATGGTCACGCCCGCGCTTTTCAAAAAATTTCCCGCCGCGAAAGATTACGCGGAAGCGCCGCTTCCGGAACTCGAAAGCCTGATCAAGAGCACGGGCTTTTACAAAAACAAAGCCAAGAACATCCAGGGCGCGGCGCGCGAAATCACGGTGCGCTTTGGCGGCGAGGTTCCCGCGAAGCTCGAAGACCTCGTCACGCTTCCAGGCGTCGGAAGGAAAACCGCGAACGTGGTTCTCGGCAATGCCTACGGCATTCCCGGTATCACCGTCGATACGCACATGATCCGCCTGAACAACCGCCTCGGCCTGACCCGGCAAAAAGACCCGGTTAAGATCGAGCAGGACCTCATGCCGCTTGTCCCGCAGAAGCATTGGACCCAGTATTCCCACCTCATCATCCACCACGGCCGCGCCCGCTGCTTTGCCCGCAAGCCCGATTGTCCGGGCTGCGAGCTCAAGGACCTCTGCCCTTCTGCCTTTAAAGTTTGATCTAACTTTAAGCTAGCCCATAGCTTAAATGAAAGCTCCAACCCCGCTCCGGAAAACTATCAATTCATAACATCCTTAAAAAATAAAGATCAATAGCTTGCAATGCCATTCTTATTTATGTAACTTTTAAAAAGAAGCCGTCTACTTCTGACGGCCCGACTCGAAAGGAAATCACAGTCATGGACAATGAACAAAGTTCTCCGATCGATCCGGCTTCCAAAGCGCCAGCGGAAATCATGACGCTGCAGGAGGTCGCGGATTATCTGGGGCTTCATTACCTGACCATCTACCGTCTTATCCAGGAGCGCAAGATCCCGGCCGCTAAAATCGGAGGAAGCTGGCGTTTTCGGAAAGATGTTCTGGATGAATGGATCAAGAACGACATGCATCGCCGGTTTAAAAACAACCGGTCCAAGCGCGTCGCCTGATCCCAACGGAAGACAGGTTAAGTCGCAAGATGAAACGTAATTCCACTCTTATCTTAATGGTGGGTTTTCCCAAAGAGGAAGGCCTGAGGATGAAAAAGTGCCTGCCTCAGGAATTGTCTTTCCTTTCGCTGGCCGTGGACTGCATCCTTTCGAGCAAGCAGGCCCTGAAGCAGCTCGACCACACGCAGTACGACCTTTGCATTCTGGACGCCCGTAAAAAACCCGCCGCGGCGCGCAAACTTCTCCTCGATCTCTGCGGCAAATGTTTCCGCATGCCCGTCATCTGCGTGACCGCGGGCTCGGCCCAGGGACAGGGCATGGCGCTCCTGCGCGCAGGCGCGAAAGATTATCTGTCCGGAAAGGAGTTCAGCCCGGGCGCGCTCGCGCGCAAAATCCAGGCCGTCTTGAAAATGGAACAGAAAAAGCGCCTTCAGAAAAGGACCGAGACCGACATTCAGAGGGCGCACCGCCGCAATGAGCAATTCCTCGCCTCGATCACGTCCATTCTCATCGGCATCCGCCGCGACGGCACGGTCACGTACTGGAACCAGGTCGCGGAAAAAACATTCGGGATTCCCGCGCACCAGATCGTGCACCGGCCTTTTTCGGAATGCACGATCGCATGGGATCTGCCGCTGCTCTTGAAAGGGATCAAGGAATGCATGCAGACGAAAAAGTCGGTGAAGGTCGAGGACGTGAAATACCGGAAGCCGGACGGGGAAGTCGGCCTTTTGGGATTCACGCTGAATCCGCTCAGCGAGGCGTTCGGCAGCCAGAGCGAAGTCCTGGTGCTGGGCGCGGACATCACCGACCGCAGGGCCTACACGCGGGACCTCGAGGCCGCGAACCAGAGGATCGCGCAGGAAAAGGCAAAGGCCGAAGCGATTCTTGCCAGCATCGGCGAAGGGCTTGTCGTGACAGACAAGGAAGGAAGGATTGTGCTGGCCAACAAGCAGGCGATCGCGACCTTCCACTGGCATCCGGTGGACATCATCGGGCAGCCGCTCCTGGAACAGGTGCCGCTCTGCGACGAAAAAGGCCGGCTTATTCCCGCGGACAGGCGGCCGACCACCATCGCGCTCATGACCGGAAGGAGAAACGCGATCACTGCAAGTTACGGCGAGGGCGCCAACATGGTGGCCCTGCAGATCCTGGCGTCGCCCGTTCTCTTCGACGGCAAGGCCGCGGGCGTCATCGTGATCTTTCGCGACATCACCCGCGAAAAAGAAATCGACAAGACGAAAACGGAATTCATTTCCACGGTGTCGCACGAACTGCGCACGCCGCTCACGTCCATCCGCGAAGGCGTGGCGCAGGTCTCCGAAGAAATCCTGGGCCCGATCAACGCGGACCAGAAGGAATTCCTCGGGATCGCGCTGGAAGAGGTGGACCGCCTGGCCGCGATCATCAATGACCTGCTGGACATTTCCAAGATCGAGGCCGGCAAAGTCATACTGAAAAAAGCCTGGGTGGACCTGAAGGAGCTGGTGGAGCAGACCGTGTTCGCGTACCAGAGCTTGATGAAGAACAAGAGCATCGATCTGGCTGTGGACCTCCCGGAAGAAATGGCAGATGTCTTCTGCGATTCCGACAAGGTCAAGCAGGTGCTCACGAACCTGCTCACCAACGCCTACAAATTCACGCCCGACAATGGGCGCATCACGGTGCATGTCCAAAACCGCGCGAAAGAGATCCAGGTGAACGTGCGGGACACGGGCATCGGCATCAATGAAGAAAATCTCCCGAAACTTTTCAACAAATTCGTGCAGGTCGGACGCACGGCCGGGCCCGGCATCAAGGGCACGGGCCTGGGCCTTGCGATCTGCAAGAATCTCGTCGAGATGCACGACGGCCAGATCGGCGTCGAGTCCCAGCAGGGCGAGGGAAGCTGCTTTTATTTTACGCTGCCGCGACTGCAAAAAGATTCCGTGGCGCAGAAAAACATCGATCAGGGGCTGGAAGAGCTCGGGCAGCAGGCGCCGAACCTTTCCGTCATGGTGCTGAAGCTGACCGAGCACGCCCGTGCCGGTAAGGCCGACCCGCGGCGCGTGTATGAAATCTTGAAGCCGTTCTCCAAATGGATCCAGCGGCGCCTGTTGAACGGCATCGGCGACATCTTCCTGAACGGGTTCGACGAGAGCATGGTCGTGCTGCCGGGCATGAACAAGAAAAAGGCCGTGGAGCTCGGCGAGCGGCTCAAGGCCTCGCTTGAAGAATTCGTGAAGACGCATGCCGCGGGCCGCTCGTCCGACTTCGAGATCGCCTTCGGCATTTCGACTTATCCGGAAGACGCGGACACGAGCGAGAACCTGCTGTCGAAAGCGCGGCCCTCGGAATCTTCGCACATCTCCGCGCCCGAGCGCCGCGGCTCAATGCGCCTGCCGTGCCGCGTGGCGGTCACGATCCAGGACGACGCCGGGGAATGGGCCGAATCGGAAACCGTGAATCTGGGACAAGGCGGCTTCAAGCTGTACGCAGCCGTGCCTTACCGCATCGGTGCTGTCAAGCAGGTCGAGCTGAGGCTGCCTTTGAAAAACGGCACCGTAAGGTCGAAGGCCGTCGTTGTCTGGGTACAGCGGGACGGCAAGCCCGACCGCTATCTGGTCGGATTCCAATTCGTCGGAATTTCAGAGGCCATGAAATCCAAGATCAAGCATTTCATCGAAGAAGGCCCCGCCGAAAACGGCGATTTCCGGAAAACGGCATGAACCCCTCACCCTTCCCTCTCCCCAAAGGGGAGAGGATAAAGGAGAGGGGATAAAGTGAGGAGAATATGAATCTCAAAGGCAAAAAAATCCTGTTCGTGGACGACGAGCCCACGATCGTCAAGATCATGATGAACCGGCTTAAATCGCATTCGTTCGTCGTCGAGACCGCGCTGAATGGCAAGGAAGCGCTCGAGAAAGCGAAGACCTTCCAGCCGGACCTCATCCTGCTCGACGTGTCCATGCCCGGCATGGACGGCTACGAAGTCTGCCAGCTTCTCAAAAAAGACCACGCCACCGCGCACGTGCCGGTCATCATGTTCACGGCCTCGCAGGCGGAAGATTTCTTGACCAAGGGCCTCCGCGCGGGCGCCGAGGACGTCATCAATAAGCCTTTTGTCGCCGACCTTCTGGAATCCATCAAAGGGGCGTTCAACGGAAAAAAAGAAGACGAGGTTTGATCTCATGGAAAATGCCGTGCCGGTGCTTTTGATCGAGGACGATCCGGGAGACGTCCGCCTGGTCCGGCAGCAGCTCGCCGCCTCCAAAGACACCCATTTCGAAGTCGTGGAAAAAGGACTGCTCTCCGAAGGCCTCGAACGCCTGGCTCAGGGCGACATCCGCGTGGTGCTTCTCGACCTTTCGCTGCCGGACGGCCGGGGCCTCCAGGCCGTCACGCGCGTGCATGAGGCTTCGCCCGCCACTCCGATCATCGCTATGAACGTCGTGGAAAACGGGACGCTCGCGCTGCAGGCCGTGCAGGAAGGCGCGCAGGATTTCTTCGTCAAGGCTGCCGGGAGTTCCGCCAGCCTGCCGCTCGTGATCCGGCTGGCCATGGAACGCAAAAAAGTCGAGCGGGAGCTGGCGCGGCTTGCGTCGTTTGCCTGGAAAAATCCGAACGCGATTTTCGAAAGCAGCTTCCAGGGCAAAGTCCTTTACCTCAATCCCGCGGGCCGGCACGCGTTTCCGGAGCTTTTGGAAAAAAGCGACCATCCTTTTTTGAGCGGCCTGCCGGCCTTGATCGAGGCGCTGCAGAAAGACCGGAAAGACGTGGCCGTGCGCGAGCTCGAGCTCGGCGAATCCATTTACGAGCAGCACGTCTGGTATATCCCCGAGGCGCGCGTGATTCACAGCACGCTCGTCGACGTCACGGAAAGAAAGCGCGCGGTCGAGGCGCTGAAACGGCGCACGGTGGAAGTCGAGCGCATGAACCGCGTCATGATCGGGCGTGAAATCAAAATGAAGGAACTCAAGGAACAGGTCAGGCGGCTCGAGTCCCAGGGACCGCAAGGCAAGGAAGCAGCCTAACAACGCAGGAAACAGTGTCATGAAGCTCGGAACAAAACTGGTGATGGCCTTTCTCGCGATGGCGGTGCTCGTTGGCTGCGTGGGTTTTTCCTCGTTCCTCGAGCTCAAACGCGTGCTCGAACCGCTCACGTTCGATATTCCCCAGGGCCTGCGCAAAATCGAAAGCACGTCGCACCTGGATGCTCTCGCCCAGAAGATCCGCCACTACGACCAGATCCTCACCGAATCCGCGCGGGATTATGTTTACACCGGCGGCCGGCAGTACAAGTACCGCTACAAGGAATTCGAGCCGCGCCTTGATGCCGCGATCCGGGAAGCCATCGAGAAAGGCGATGAAGAAGACAAAAAAATATTTTCGGCCATGCAGCAGGCCAAGCTTACATTCGTTAATCTCGAGTACCAGGCGCTCGCGTCCATGGATAAGGGCATGAAGCCGGAGGCCATGCAGATCCTCGAGACCGCGGATTACTGGCGCTCGAAAGGCGAGTACCGGCGCGGCCTGGAAGATTACATCGAGCGGCGCGGCAAGCAGTACGGCGAGTCCCTGCAGCTGACCTCGAGCCAGGTCGACGGCGCGGTGATGAACACCCACCATCTGGTTGAAAATGCCATCCAGCGGCTTTGGGTCATCAGCACGCTGGCGCTCATTCTGGGTATCTGCCTCGGCCTGTATGTTTCGCGCAGCATTCTCGCGCCCATCCGCGCGCTGAAGCAGGGCGCGGAGGTCATCGGTAAGGGCGACCTGAACCACTCGATCGAGATTCTTTCCCGCGATGAGATCGGGCATCTGGCCTCGGCCTTCAACGACATGACGCGCAAGCTCAAGGAATCGTATGCGGGCCTCGAAGACAAGGTGCTCGAGAAGACGAGCGAGCTCGGGCACAAGGTGGAAGAGATCGAGGAACAGAACAAGATCCTCGAAATGTCCAAGGCCGCGATGCTGAACGTGCTGGAAGACCTGGAGCATGCCAAGTCCGAAGTGGACGAGGAGCGGGCGAAAGACGAAGCCATCCTGGCCAGCATCGGCGACGGCATGATCGCGACCGACCCGCAGGGAAAAATCATCAAGGCCAACAAACAGGCGGAGGTCATGCTGGGCGTGAAGGCCGCGGACATGCTCGGGAAAACCTTCAGCGTGGTCATGGCGCACGAAGATGAGGACGGCAACGCGGTGCCGCCGGAGCAGAGCCCGATCCCGCTGTCGCTCGCGCGCGGTAAAAAAGTGCTGGCCATCGCCTATTTCGTGCGCAAGGACGGCACGCGGTTTCCCGCGGCCATCACGGTCTCTCCGATCGTGCGCGAAAACAAAATCATGGGTGCGATCGAGATCTTCCGCGACATTTCCAAAGAAAAGGAAATCGACCGGATGAAGACCGAATTCATCAGCCTGGCCTCTCATGAGCTGCGCACACCGCTCACCGTGATCCGCGAAGGCGTTTCGCTCGTCATCGACGAAATCCTCGGGCCGACGACGGCGGAACAGAAGTCCTTTCTGTCCATGGCGCTCAAAGACATCGACCGTCTGGGACGCATCATCAACAACCTGCTCGACGTTTCCAAGATCGAGGCGGGAAAAATGGAGATGAAGCGCGTCCACGTGAACCTGTCCGACATCGCCGCCGGCGTGGCGGAGGCGTTCGCGCAGCACGCGAAATCCAAGAAGCTGGAACTCAAGACGCGGTTTCCCAAGAAGCCCGTTGAAATGTACGTGGATAAAGATAAAATCGTCCAGGTGTTCACCAACCTCGTCGGCAACGCCATGAAATTCACGGAACAAGGGTCGGTCGAGATCTCCATCGAAGACGGCGAAGACATGATCATCTGCTCGGTGCGCGATACGGGCCGGGGCATTTCCGAGCAGGATATGGAAAGGGTGTTCCGGAAATTCCAGCAGTTCGGCGGAGCGGCCTCCAGCGGGGAAAAGGGCACGGGCCTCGGGCTGTCGATCGCCAAGGGAATCGTGGAAATGCACCACGGCAGGATCGGCGTGGAAAGCATTCCCGGCCAGGGAACGCGGTTCTTTTTCAGCCTGCCGAAAGACACCCCCCAGAAACTTTTCCAGGACCAGCTTACCCGGGAACTCCGCGCGGCCATGAACGAGAGAAGCGCGCTTTGCGTAGTTTCGTTCACGCTGAGAGACCTTCGCTTCGGCGAGTCCGCCGGCAGCGCCAGGGAAAAGACCGCGGGAGCGCTCCTTGAAGACGTGATCCGCGCCGTCACGCACAGCCAGGCCGACCAGGTGCTGCGGGAAGGCGAGAGCGTTTTTGCCGTCTTCTCCGGCGCGGATAAAAAAGAAATCGAAAAGATAGCTTCGAAAATCCGGACGGAGTTTGCATCCGCTCTGGAAAACGCGGGCAAGAAAGGCGCGAAGGCCGGCCTGGATTTCCGCATCGCGAATTATCCCGAGGACGGGGCAACAGGCGAGGAGCTTTTGTCGCTTCTGTCCGCCGCATGAACGGAGTCGAGAGATGAAAAAAATCCTACTGACCGACGACGAACCGAACATCGTAAAAGTCGTGTCCGCGCGCCTCAAGGCGCACAATTACGAAGTGATTCCGGCCTACGACGGCGAGTCGGCCCTCGACGCGGTCTACCGCGAAAAGCCGGACCTCATCCTCCTGGACATCATGCTGCCCAAACTCGACGGCTACAAAGTCTGCCAGAAGCTCAAATCCGATCCGAAGTGGAAAGAGGTCCCCATCATTCTCTTTTCGGCCAAGACCCAGGCCGCGGACAAGCAGACCGGGCGCGAATACGGGGCGGACGCCTATATCGCCAAGCCTTTCCAGCCGGAACAGCTCCTGGAAACCATCAAGTACCTTCTCAAGGAATAGTCCCGAAACAAACTGCCTCCCGCCTTGTTGGGAGGAAAACGAACGTGGACAAAGGGCATCCCCCTGAGTTATATTAATCCTTCCTTTTCCAGGAAGTTCCCCTGAAGGGACAAGGCAATAAATACCCCCTTAAACCTGAGTCGGAGACGTTATGGGACGCGAAAAAACTTTTACCGAGGCCAATTTTGACACCGAAGTGCTGGGTTCCTCCCAGCCCGTGCTCGTGGATTTCTGGGCGGAATGGTGCGGTCCCTGCCGCATGCTGGGTCCGGTGATCGAGCGTATCGCCGAGGCGAACGAAGGCAAGCTCGTCGTGGGCAAGCTGAACGTGGACGAAAACAGCAGCGTCCCCCAGAAATATGGCATTCAGGGCATCCCGACCATGATCATCTTCAAGGGAGGGGAAGTCGCCTCCCAGCTCGTGGGCTTTCAGTCCCAGGAAAAAATCCAGAAAGCCATCGACTCCGTCATTTAATCTTCCGGTTTCCCCGGGGCGGTCCCCTGAAAAAACGGAACACACAGTGTCTTTGATTTTTTAATTCAAGCAAAGGAGAAGTTCCAATGAAAATGACTGAAGGAAAATTAAAAGGGCTCGAAGCGCTTTCCAATGACCGGGGCGTAATTGCCGCCGCCGCCATGGACCAGCGCGGTTCCCTGCGCAAGAGCCTGGCCAAGGCCAAGGGCGTGGAAGACAAGCAGATCACCGACGCCATGATGCAGGAATTCAAAACGCTCGTCACGAAGGTGCTGACGCCGCATGCCACTGCGATCCTGCTGGATCCCGAATTCGGCCTGCCCGCGGTGAAAGCCCGTTCGAAGAACGCCGGCGTGCTTCTCGCGTATGAAAACAGCGGCTACGACAACACGAAGCCCGGACGCCTTCCGGACCTTCTGGAAGTCGAGACCGTCCGTTCGCTGCAGGAAGCGGGCGCGGACGCGATCAAGATCCTTCTTTATTACACGCCTTTCGATCCGAAGCCGATCAACGACCATAAGCATGCGTGGACCGAGCGCATCGGCGCCGAGTGCGCGGACCGCGACATCCCGTTCTTCTTCGAATTCGTGGGTTACGATCCCGCGGGCGGCGACGTGAACACGCTCGAATATGCGAAGCAGAAGCCGGAAATCGTGGCCAAGAGCATGGAAGAATTTTCCAAGGCAAAGTATCAGATCGACGTGCTGAAGGTCGAGATGCCTATTAATATGAAGTTCGTCGAAGGCACCAAGTCCTTCAAGGGACAGAAGGCCTACTCCAAGGCCGAAGCCGTCGCGTCTTTCAAAAAGACGGCGCAGGTCACCAAGAAGCCCTTCATTTATTTGAGCGCGGGCGTGGATGACGATGAATTCCGCGAAAGCCTCGAGCTTGCGGCCGAATCCGGCGTGCGATACAACGGCGTGCTTTGCGGCCGTGCCACCTGGAAGAACGGCATCCCGGTTTATGCGAAAGAAGGGGCCAAGGCTTTCGAAGCGTGGCTTCTCGATCAGGGCGTGAAGAACATCAAGGCCCTGAACGCGGTGCTCGACAAGTCCGCGACCGGCTGGTACGACGTGTACGGCGGGCGCGACAAGGTCCAGGCCGTGGGCAAGACGCTCGAAACGGCGCGCGCTTAAGCCGTTTTTGCGACCGGATGAAGTACCGGAAACTGGGCAAGACCCAGCTCGAGGTATCGGAAGTCGGCTTCGGCTCCTGGGCCATCGGCGGCCAGGGGTACGGCGCTACCGTGGACGACGAGTCGATGGCCGCGCTGGAAACGGCGTGGGAACATGGCGTCAACTTTTTCGACACGGCTGACACCTACGGTGACGGCCACAGCGAAAAGCTGATCGCGCGATTTTTGAAGTCCAAGCCCCGGGACAAGGTCATTGTGGCCAGCAAGGCCGGCTGGGATTTTTATCACGAGCCCGTCCGCAAGAATTTCACCCCCGAGCATATCCGTTTCGCCTGTGAGCAGAGCCTGAAGCGCCTGGAAGTGGACGCGATTGACGTGCATCAGCTCCACAACCCCTGCCTGGACGAAATCGCGAAAGGCGAGGCGGTCGGCGAGCTGGATAAGCTGCGCAAGGAAGGCAAGATCCGCTTCATCGGGATCTCGGTGCACCGCGAGGACGAGGCTTTGGCTGCTTTGAAAGACCCGCGCGTGGACACGGTGCAGCTGATCTTCAATTTGATCGATCAGCGCATGGCCGAAAACGTTTTTGACAAGGCCAAGGCCGCGAACGTCGGCATTATCGCGCGAGAGCCGCTGGCCTGCGGTTATCTGACCGGAAAGTACGGTCCGAGCCACGAGTTCGCCAAGGGCGACCACCGGCGGCGCTGGCACAAGGACAAGCTTGAGATCGACACGCAGAAGATCGAGAAGCTGAAAAGTATCCTGGCGACGCGGCGGCTGTCGCTTGTCCGCGCGGCGCTGGAATTCGTGCTGGATTTCGACGCGGTTTCGACCGTGATCCCGGGCGCGAAGCGGCGCGAACAGGTCCTGGAAAACCTGCTGGCGTCGGAAGACCCGATGCTCCGGATCCAGGAATCGCACCAGCTTCGCGAGCTTTACAAGAAGGAAGAAATTTTTTCGAAAGGCCTCAATCCTTGCTAAAGGACAAAAACGATGAATTTTGATTTCAGTTCCGAACAGCTCACGCGTTACAGCCGGCACTTCATCCTTCCCGAGATCGGGGAGCCCGGGCAGAAGAAACTGCTCGCGTCCAAAGTGCTGCTCATCGGTTCCGGCGGCCTGGGTTCGCCGATCGGCCTTTACCTTGCCGCGGCCGGCGTGGGCACGCTGGGCCTTGTGGATTTCGACAAGGTCGACCTTTCCAACCTTCAGCGCCAGATCATCCACACGAACGATTCCATCGGCACGCCGAAGATTGAATCCGCGGAAAAGCGCATCAAGGCCATGAACCCGGACACGAAAATCGTGAAGTATCCGGTGAAAATCACTTCCGAGAATGCGCTCGACATCATCAAGGACTACGACCTCGTCATCGACGGCACGGACAATTTCCCGACGCGTTATCTCACGAGCGATGCCTGCGTATTCCTTAATAAGCCGAACATCTACGGTTCCATTTTCCGTTTTGACGGGCTCGCCACGGTTTTTAAATCCGACGAAGGCCCGTGCTACCGCTGCCTGTATCCGGAACCGCCTCCTCCGGGCATGGTCCCGAGCTGCGCCGAAGGCGGCGTGCTGGGCATTCTTCCGGGCGTCATCGGACTCATCCAGGCGACCGAAGCCGTGAAGCTCCTCGTCGGCATCGGACGCACGCTGGTCGGGCGCCTGCTCGTTTACGACGCGCTGCAGATGACCTTCCGCGAGCTCAAATTGAAAAAAGATCCCAACTGCCCCGTGTGCGGCAAGAACCCGACGATCACCCAGCTCATCGACTACGAACAGTTCTGCGGCCTGGGACGCGGCGGAGCGCAGGACTCGATCGACGAAATCAGCGTGGTCGAGCTCAAGGCCAAGATCGATGCCAAGGGCGATTTCCTGCTGATCGACGTGCGCGAACCTTTCGAGTATCAAATTGCGAGCATCCAGGGGGCGAAACTCATGCCGCTCGGAACGCTGCAGGACCACCTCCCGGAACTCGAAGCCTACAAGAACAAGGAAATCGTGGCGCATTGCCATCATGGCGGCCGCAGCCGCCGCGCGCTGCAGATGCTTCAATCCAGGGGCTTCAAGAAGCTGAAGAACGTCGCGGGCGGCATCGACCAGTGGTCGGAAAAAGTCGACCCGGCCGTCGCGCGTTACTAAACTTCTTCCCGTACCGGACAACTTTTATGGCGTCATTCTGGAAGAAAATCCGCAAAGACTTCCCCAATGCGCGCCGCTCTGTCTACTTGGACCACGCCGCCGGCGGCCCGGTTCCCGCTCCCGTCGCTTCCCGCATCAAACAGCACCTCGAAGAAAACGCCCGCGAGGCGGACTTTGCCTGGCCTCGCTGGACGCGCCAACTGGATGAAGCGCGCGAAAAAGCGGCGCGTTTCATTAATGCAGACCCGGACGAAGTCGCCTTCATCCAGAGCACGTCGCAGGGCATGAACTACATTGCCGACATGGCCGCGGGCGAAGGCAAAGTCCTCGCGAGCACGAGCGAATTCCCGTCGTCCACGCTGCCTTGGCTGTGGCGCAAGGCGCGCATGGTCTTCCAGACGCCAAAAGGCCCGGGCGTCATGCCGGCGGAAATCAAAAAGGTTCTTCCCGGCGTCAAAACAATCCTTACGAGTTACGTTCAATACGCCACCGGTTTTCGGCAGGACCTCGAAGCGCTCGGCAAAATGAAGGGGAATCGCTTTCTCGCCGTGAACGCGACGCAGGGTTTCGGCGTGCTGCCCGTGGACGTCAAAAAATGGAACGCGGATTTTCTTTGCACGAACAGCTACAAGTGGCTGATGGCCGGCTACGGCGGCGGCCTCCTGTACGTGCGCCGGAAATGGCTGAAGAAATACAAGCCCGCTTCCCTCGGCTGGCGGAGCGTTGTCGACTCGGATAAAATGGACAACCGAAACACGCGGGCGCGGGCCGAGGCGGCGCGCTACGAGTTCGGGTGCTCGAGCTTTTCCACGATTTTCGCCGTGACCGCCGCGATCGATTATCTGTCCGGCATCGGCATGCGGAAAATCGAGGAACGGGTACTGGAATTGACCGATTTTGCCGTTGAACAGTTGCAAAGGAAGGGGTTCCGCATCCTTTCCTCGCTGGAAAGAAAGCACCGGTCCGGCATCGTGATCGTGGGCGTGGAAAATCCCGAACCGGTGTGGCGCCGGCTGCTGGGGAGCGGAATTTTTACGACCGTGCGCGGCGGCGGCCTCCGGCTTGCGCCGCATTTCTACAATTCCATGGAAGAAATCGAATTTTTCGTGAAAACCCTCGCCCAATGCCGGGACAAGCAAGGGGCGAAAAGAAAGGCCGTATGAAAAAAAAAGCAGCCGTCTCAAAGAGCAAGGCATTCAGCGCGTTCGAGTCCGTGAATTTCTACCTGGAAAAGGCCTTTGATTTCCTCGGCTACAACGCGCCCATGCGCACGCTGCTGAAAACCCCCTGGCGCGAGATCCAGGTGATCGTGCCGGTCCGGATGGACAACGGCGAACTGCGGATCTTCGAAGGCTACCGCGTGCAGCACAGTGCCGCGCGCGGCCCGTACAAGGGCGGCATCCGTTACCATCCCGAAACCGATCTCGACGACGTGCGCGCGCTGTCGTCGCTCATGAGCTGGAAGACGGCGCTCGTCAACATCCCGTTCGGCGGAGCCAAGGGCGGCGTGCGCTGCGCGCCGGAAAAACTCTCGCCCCGCGAGCTGCAGACGCTTACGCGATCCTACATTAATAATATCCAGAGCGTGATCGGGCCTTACCACGACATCCCGGCCCCGGATGTGGGCACGAATTCCCAGGTCATGGCGTGGATCATGGACGAATACTCGATTACGCACGGCCACACGCCCGCGGTGGTGACGGGCAAGCCGCCTGCGCTCGGCGGCATGAAGGAAAGGGAAGAGGCGACGGGCCGCGGTGTCAGCCTGATCGCGGAAATGCTGTGCGAAGACCTGAAGCTCTCGCTCTCGCGCGCCACCTGCGCGGTCCAGGGTTTCGGCAATGTGGGTTCGCACGCGGCAAGGCTTCTTTGGGAAAAAGGCGTGAAGATCACCGCGGTGTCCGGCAAGGAAGGCGGGCTTCACAATCCCAAAGGACTCGATATCCCGGACCTTCTCAATCACGCGGCCAAGGGCGGTCTCCTGACCGATTATCCCGAGGCCGACGTCATGACCAACGAAGAATTGCTCGCGGCTAAATGCGATATCCTGATTCCCGCGGCGCTCGGCAACGTCCTCGACAAGACCAACGCCAAAAAAGTACGCGCGCGCGTGATCCTGGAAGGCGCCAATGGCCCGACGAATCCGGACGCGGACGATATTTTCGCGGAGAAAGGCGTGGTCGTGATCCCGGACATCCTGGCCAATGCCGGCGGCGTCATCGTGTCGTATTTCGAGTGGGTTCAGAACATCCAGCAGTATTCGTGGGAAAAATATCACATCAACCTGGAGCTGAAAAAAATCCTGACCAAGGCCTACCAGGACATGAAACAGTTTTCGCGCAAACACAAGGTGTCCTACCGCATCGCCTCGTTCATCCTGGGTGTCGGCCGCGTCGCCGAGGCGGAACGGCTGCGCGGAACATGACGCTTGCCCGACGCCGCTTTTTGTTTTTCTGCGCGCTCGCCGTTGCTTTTACGGTTTGCGTCGATAATCTCGTCGGCAAGGCGGTGGACCCTTATCTCGAAAGGCTGCTGGCCAATTTGTTCGGATGTCCCGTCCGGATCGAGGCGCTGCAAATGAACATCATTACCGGACGCGTGCACGTGTCCGGCTTCGAAATCCGCAATCCTCCCGGATTTTCCGAAACGCCGCACCTGTGGGCCAAGTCGCTTGATTTTTCCCTGGATTTTCTCGGGCTTCTGCAGCACAAGGTTCTGATTTCGAAGGTCACGTTTCAGGATCTTTTCTTCCTGATCGAGCGCCAGCAATTTCCGGACGACAAGTGGAGCAATATCAGGAAGTGGGTGCATCACATCCGTGACCGCAATGACGATAAGCCCGAAGGGCCGGAAGAAAGTCCGTCCTGGATCGTGGACATCGCGAAGATCGAGTTCCATAACAGCACCTTCATTTTCGACGACAGGACGCGGGCGGACCACGAAAACAGGTACGTGTTCGACAGGCTGGACGGCAGCCTCGACGGATTTCATTGGCCCACGGATTCGCCGACCGATCTCCACCAGAAGGTTCACGTCAAGGGAATCATGGGCGCCGACGGCCCTTCTACTCTCGAGATCGACGGCGACGCGAATTTCGCGACCAAGCACGTGAGTTTTGATTTGACCGGTTATGCCAAGGGCGGCAAAATTAACGAATACCGCCGGTTTTGGAAAGAATATCCGATCCAGGTGCAGGACGGAAAATTCGATCTGGCCATCCGCATGATCTGCATGGACCGCCAGATCAAGACGCAGACCATGCTCCGGCTTTATGAATTGAGCGTGATGCCCGGCGGCAAGCCCGCCGAGCTCTTCCTCGGCGTGCCGTATACCGCCGCGCTGGCGTTTTTGCAAAGCCAAAAAGAGATCCACCTGAAGATCCCGGTGTCCGGAGACATCCGTGAGCCGGAGTTCGAATTTAACCGCGCCTTCGGCCGCGCGTTCCAGGAATCGTTGAGCCATAAGATGCAGTCCGGCATCCGCGCGCTCACGGTCGCCCCGGTCATCCTGGCGGAAAAGACGGGCAAGGCTGTCACCGAAACCGTCGTCGGCACGCAGGAGAAGCTGACCGGCGGTCTGGAAAAGATTACTTCGTTTGTCGTGAAAAAAGAAGCGGAACCGAAAGAAGGGGAATCGAATGGAACGTAAATGCGGCTTTGTTTCTATCATCGGAAAGCCGAACGTCGGCAAATCCACGCTGCTTAATTCTCTGGTCGGCGAGAAACTCGCGGGCGTTTCGCCCAAGCCGCAGACGACGCGCGGCGTCACGCGCGGCATCGTCTCGCGCAAGGAAGGCCAGATCGTGTACCTGGACACGCCCGGGTTCCACAAGCCCGCGGACAGGCTCGGGGAATGGATGCTGCACGAAGTCGAACAGTCGCTCGAAGATTCCGACCTGATCTACTGGATGGTGCTGCCTCTGCGGCCCGAGGCGGCCGAATACCGCCTTGTGGAGCTTTTGAAAAAATCCGGGCTTCCGGTTTTTCTCCTCGTCAACCAGGTGGACAAGTTTCCCAAGCCGGATGTGCTTCCGGCGCTCGAGGCCTATTCCAAGCTGCATGACTTCAAGGAGCTCATCCCGATCTCGGCCAAGCAGGGCACGCAGGTGGATCTGCTCGTGCAAAAAACGCTCGAGCATCTTCCGGAAGGCGAGCCGATGTTTCCCGAAGACCAGCTCTCGGACCAGAACGTGCGGTTCATCGTAGGGGAACTCATCCGCGAGAAAATTTATCTCATGACCGGCCAGGAAGTGCCCTACGACACCGCGCTCATGATCGACGACTACAAGGAGCGCGAAGACGGGGTCGTGGAAGTCTATGCCACGTTCGTCGTGGAAAAAGAATCGCAGAAAGCGATCCTGATCGGCAAGCAGGGCACCAAGATGAAAGAGATCGGGCAGGCCGCGCGCCTGGACGTGGAAAATTTTCTGGGGAAAAGGGTTTTCCTGAAATTGTGGGTCAAGACCATGGAGCATTGGAAGCGGGACGCTTCCTCGCTCCGCCAGCTGGGGTACCAATAAATGAAGATCCTTGTTTTCGGCGCCGGATCCATCGGCATGACGTTCGGCGGTTTTCTTTCGCCGCGCCATGACGTGACGCTGCTCGGCCGCAAACCTCACATGGAAGCGGTGCGGCGGCGGGGCCTGCGCGTGGGCGGCATCTGGGGACGGCACGTTTTCCGCCGGCTGAAAACCGCGACGGATCCGCGTGCGCTGGGCCGCGATTATGACCTGATCCTTCTTACCGTCAAATCCTACGACACGGAAAAGGCCGCGCGCCGGCTCCGAAATCTTCTCGGGCCCAACACCGCCGTTGTGTCGCTTCAGAACGGCGTGGGAAACCTGGAAATCCTGCGGCGCCATCTGCCTGCGGACCGCGTCCTTGGGGCGCGCGTTATTTTCGGCGTCGTGATGAAGGGGCCGGCCGATCTTGAGGTGACGGTGATTGCCAAACCTACGGCCGTGGGCGAAGCCTCATTGAAAAAAATAACGCCGCGCGCGAAAAAAATCGCAGCCATGTTCGACCGCGCGGGCCTTCCGAGCGTGCCGGCCGCGGACATCCAGAGCGTGCTGTGGGCGAAGCTCGTCTACAACTGCGCGCTGAACCCGCTTGCGTCGCTTCTCGGATCAAATTATGGTTTTCTTGGCGACCACGGACTGACGCGCTCGCTCATGGACGAGATCATTGCCGAAGTTTACCGCGTGGCGCGCGCCGGAAGGGTTGTCATGAATCCTCCGAATGAGGCCGCGTACCGGAAATTATTTTACGGAAAGCTCGTGCCCAGCACCTACCATCACCACCCTTCCATGCTTCAGGACCTGCGGAACGGCAAGCGCACGGAGATCGAAGCCCTGAGCGGCGCGGTCGTGCGCATGGCCCGCAAAACCGGCAAGGCCGCGCCCGTCAATGAGTACCTCTGGAAGGCGATCCGCGAAAAGCAGGCGGGCATCAAAGAAAGGCCGCATGGCGTTTAACCTGCTCATGTGCCCGCCCGATTATTTCGAGGTGGCTTACGAAATCAATCCGTGGATGAGCATCGAGCGCCGCGTCCACCAGGAAGCCGCGCAAAAGCAGTGGCAGGATTATTACAATCTCCTGACCGGCACGCTGAAGGTGAAGGTGGAGCTGCTGGAGCCCGTGCGCGGGCTGCCGGACCTTGTCTTCACCGCGAACGGCGGCATCGTGCACAAACGGCTTTTTGTGCGCAGCAATTTCCGGCACAAGGAAAGAAAAGGCGAGGAGCCGTATTTCGAGAAGTGGTTCAAGAAAAAGGGCTACAAAGTGAAGACGATCGGCCGTCCGCTGTGTTTCGAAGGCGAAGGCGATGCGCTCATGATGGGCAAGGATTTGTACACGGGGTTTCATTTCCGTTCGGATGTCGAAGCGCATGACGCCGTGTCCGGCCATCTGAACCTGACCTACTTTGCGCTCGAGCTTTGCGACGAACGCTTTTATCATCTGGATACGTGCTTCGCGCCGCTCAACGAAAAGTCCGCGCTGGTTTATTTCCCGGCCTTCGAGCCGTACGCGCAGCTCGTCCTTTGGGAAAATGTTTCGGACCCGATCCAGGTTCCGGAAAACGAGGCCGTGCGCTTTGCGTGCAATGCCGTGGTGCTCGGCACCGACGTCGTGATGCCGGACGGATGCCCGCAGACGACGGCCGAGCTTGAAAAGCGGGGCTTTCGCGTGTATCCTCTCGACTTTTCCGAATTCATGAAAGCCGGCGGCGCGGCCAAGTGCCTCGTCTTGAAAATCTAAATTCCTCGAAATGGACGGGGACAGGTCTTTAGACCTGTCCCCACAGGTTCGAATGCACAAGGCCGGTGGGATGCGCGCCGGCCTTAAAGGCAAGGTATGGAACTCAACAAAAAAGCCGTGGCGCTTCTTTCGGGAGGGCTCGATTCCATGCTGGCCATCTGCCTGATGCGCGAGCAGGGGATCGAAGTGCATGCCCTGAACATCCAGACCATGTTCGGCTGCTGCAAGGACGACGCGCGTCAGGCCGCGCATGATCTCGGCGTCGACTTCGCGGTGCTGAAGGTGGGCGACGATTACCTGAACCTCGTCCGCAGCCCGAAATACGGGCATGGCCGCGGCATCAACCCGTGCGTGGATTGCCGCATTTACATGTTCGACCTGGCCAAAAAATACATGGCGCAGACAGGCGCATCGTTTCTCGTGACCGGCGAAGTCCTGAACCAGCGCCCCATGTCCCAGAAGATGAGCGATTTCGTCACGATCGAAGCGGACTCGGGGCTCGAAGGGCTGATCGTGCGGCCGCTTTCAGCCAAGCGCCTGCCGGTCACGCGGCCGGAAAAGGAAGGCATGCTCGATCGCGCGAAGATGCTTGGGCTTCAGGGCCGTTCACGCGTGCGGCTTATCGCGATCGCCAAGCGCTACGGCATCATGAATCCGCCGGCGCCTTCGTCGGGCTGTTCGCTCGTGGCGCCGGAATTTGCGCAAAAAGTACGCGACATCTTCGAGCATGCCGACGATTACCAGCGCTGGGAATTCGAGATCCTGAAAATGGGGAGGCATTTTCGTTTGTCGCCGCGCTCGCGCGTGATCCTGGGGCGCAACGAAGAGCAAAACCAGTATTTTGAATACCTGCATCCCGAAGGCACGGTGCTCATGACGCCGCAGAATTTCGAAGGACCGGCCGCGCTCGTCGTGGGGCCCGAAGCCCGTGAAAATTTGAAAGAGGCGGCCGCGCTCATCCTGCGTTTTTCCCGCAAGCCTTTCCCGGAAGAGGCGCGGGTGCAGGCCGAATGCGGCGCAGCCCTCGAAACCGTTTCTGTTACCGAACCCACAAGTGATGAACAATTCGAAAAGGTAAGGATCGTATGAAATCAAAACCCGAAATCAAAACCGTGATCTTCGACCTCGGCAACGTGCTGCTCAACTTCGACGCCCGGCGCTCCGCGCTGCGCTTTTCCAAGGAATGCAAGGTCTCCGTGACCCGGGCCTGGACCCATTTCTTCACTTCCAAGACCGAAAAGGCGTACACGCGCGGCGAAATTACCTGCCGCCAGTTTTACGAGCACGCGCGCGAGGTCCTCAAAATGCCTGTCGATTTCAAGACGTTCAAGCATTACTGGAACGACATCTTCTGGGAAAACGAAGGCATGGACGATCTTCTGGCCGACCTGTCGAAGCGGTATCCGCTTTATCTGATCTCGAACACGAACAAAATGCATTTCGATCACATCAAAAAGAATTTTAAAATTCTCCGCCACTTCAAAAAGACCTACCCTTCCCACGAGGTCGGCGCGCGCAAGCCGGATGTCATCATTTACGAGCGCGTCCTGGCCAAGATCGGCTACAAGCCGGAAGAGACCGTGTTCGTGGACGATAAGCGCGAATTCATCAAGGGCGCGAAAGAGGCGGGCATGAACGGCATCATCTTCCGCAGCAAGAAGCAGCTCATCCGCGACCTGAAAAAGCTCGGCGTCAAAATTTAATCGGTCCGGATTCCGGGCTTCCTTTCTTTTTTTCGCGTTTTAAAAATCAGCGCGGCGTCCGTCCGCCTACAATGGATGGATGACCGCATTTGTTTCCTCCTGCGCGGGCCGCCTGATCCTGGCCATGGTTCCCGGGCAGTTCATCCTTCCCGAACAGGCGCCGGAGGTCCGAGTCATCCTCGAAAAAATTTGCCGGCGCGCCGGGATTCCGGTTCCGGGTCTTTACGTGATCGCAAGCGCCGGCGGATATGCGTTCACCGTACGCGGCCCGCGCGGCCATGTGATCGCGCTCTCGCAGGGGCTTTTCGAAATCCTCAACCGCGAAGAATTTGAAGGGCTCCTTGCCCATGAAGCCGCTCACATTGTCCGGGGCGACGTGTCCCGGTCGGCGATTGCCGCGGCCGGGCTGGCGTTACTTTCCAGGATGGCCGCAATCGTGCGCTGGACCGTGGCCGCCTCAGGCGAGGGAGGAAACCCGGACCGCCATCCTTTAGTCCTCCTGGCCGAGGCCCTGCTCTTTCCGTTCCGCGCGCTGGTGCGTCATGCGCTGGTTCCCCGGAACCGCGAAGAAAGGGCGGATGAGGCGTCTCTTGCCTGGTCCGGCCATCCGCTTTATCTCGCGGGCGCGCTCAAAAAAATGGAAGCGCGGAACCGGCGGTTTCCGAATCCGGCACTGCGGGAAGACCTGGCGCATTTGCCGCCTCTGGACCCTTGCCCCGGCGGCGGATTTTTCCGGCTGAAAGGGACGCATCCCCGCCTGGAAGCGCGCCTCGCCCGTCTTGAAAAAGCGGGCCGTTATAAAGACGCCGTCTGATTTTTCCCTTAACTTATCGAAGGTATTGACGTTAAAAGGGGGAGCCATTAAACTAACCGGGAATTCAGCACCGAACTTATCTTTTTTGGACGAAAGGAGCCGTTATGGCGTATGTAATCATCGAAAAATGTTTGGGCGAACGTTATGCTTCCTGCGTGGCCGTGTGTCCGGTTGACTGCATTTATCCCGGCGATTATAACGGCGAAGAATTCATGGTGATCGATCCCGCTATCTGCATTACCTGCGGCGCCTGCCTTCCCGAATGTCCGATCGGGGCCATCGTGGAATCTGAGGATTACAGCCCCGAATGGGCCAAGATCAATGCCGAGCTCTCTCCGGCCTATAAAGAACACCCCAAAGTGCCGGAACGTGCGAAAGACGATCCTCCCCGCAAACCGGGCAACAAGCTGGTCAATTAATTTCGTCCGAGAGGCCGGAGGCCGGTTCAAGCCATGAGATCAAGCGGGGCCCTATGCCAAACGCCAATCTTTTAGACTCCGGATCGCAGGACCCTCTCGAAAAACTCCTCCGCCAGTACATCGAAGAATTCATCACGCATAACCGCGCCGCGCGCGTGGTCTCCCAGGGCCTCAAGTGCATCGGCATCGGCTTCCGTCCCATCGTGGACCACATCACGTTCCGCACGCTGAACGTCGACGGCCGGGCCAGGGAATTTTTGCCTTTCGGCTACGAGTACGATGCCAAGCTCGGCGTGATCGAGTACGACACCTGGTGGGCGAAGGTCTACCGCAAGGCGGGGTACCCCGCGATTTTCATCGACCAGGCGTATGATTTGCCGCGCGGAAAAGGGTCCCTGATTCCCGAATGGGTGAAGACTTTCGGCGACAAAGGCCTGCATCACGTGGCGATTCTCGTCGACGACATCGAATCCGCGGTTTTTTATCTCGAGAAGCAGAACGTGCCTTTTGCCGGCAGCATCGTGGGCGACCGGGGCGCGGACCTCCGCCAGATTTTTTCCGAACCCGAACAGCGCGAGGGCAAGCCGTATACGGTCCTCGAGCTCACCGAGCGCCACCGCGGCTACGCGGGCTTTCTTCCTCCCCAGGCCGAGGGCCTGATGCAGTCCACGCGAGGAAAAAAATAGCCCGTGTGCCTGCAAACGCTTCCATGCCTTCAATAGGCCTCCTGCATTCTGGGCCTAGGGGGACAGATCTAAAGACCTGTCCCCGTCCATGCTGACATAATCCCCGCTCCCCATGCCCCTTGCCCGTTTATGGTTGTTCCGCTATCATGAGGCCCATGATTATCGGTCTTACGGGTAAAAACGGGGCAGGCAAGGGCGAGGTGGCCAAATTCCTCCAGGAACGGGGCTATGCTTATTATTCCCTTTCCGACATGCTGCGCGAAGAAGCCGCCCGGGAAGGCAAAGAAGTCACCCGGGACATCCTCGTGGAACTGGGCAACCGGCTGCGGGAAGAGAGGGGGCCCGGCGTACTGGCCGAAAAGGTCATCATGAAGCTGGATCCCGAAAAACATTATGTCATTGATTCGGTCCGGCATCCTTCCGAAGTCCAGGTCCTGCGGCGCCGGGCGGATTTTATCCTGGCCAGCGTTCGCGCGCCGGAAAAACTCCGCTTTGAACGCCTGCGCCAGCGCAAACGCGAAAGCGACCCCCTGACTTACGAACAGTTTCTCGAGCTCGAGCAGAAAGAATCCGCCAGCCAGAACACAAGCCATCAGCAGCTCGACCGCACGATCTCCATGGCCGACGTGGTCGTGGACAACACGGGCCCGCTGAAGGCGCTGCATGAACGCGTGCGCGAAATCCTTCTGGAATTTTCCAAAAAAGAAATGCGGCCGAACTGGGACGATTACTTCATGGGCATCGCAAAAGTCGTGGCGCTCCGCTCTAATTGCATCAAGCGCAAGGTCGCGGCCGTCATCGCCAAAGACAAGCGCATCATTTCCACGGGTTACAATGGCACGCCGCGCGGCGTGAAAAACTGTTCCGAGGGCGGATGCCCGCGCTGCAACACGATCGGGACGTCCGGCCAGGCGCTGGAAGAATGCTACTGTTCGCACGCGGAAGAAAACGCGATCGTGCAGTCGGCCTACCACGGCGTGAACATCAAGGGCTCGGTGCTCTACACGACGTTTTCCCCGTGCCTGATGTGCACGAAAATGATCATCAACGCCGGCATCCACGAGGTCGTCTACAACGTGAGTTATCCGATGAGCGATACGTCGCTGGCGCTTTTGCAGCAGGCGGGCGTCGGCGTGAAGCAGCTTGCCGTCAATTCCGCTTCGGGAGCGTTTTGATATGATCAAGGACGAAGCGGCCAAAAGTGCGGGCATCATCCGCAAGAGCTTCGGGCTCAAGAAAGACATCCTGCCCCAGCTCAAAGCCACCTACGACAGCCCGCTGATCGACCGCATCAAGACGCAGAATTTCCGGCTGGAAGCCGGCCGGCTCACGATCTGCCTGGCCCAGGAGTTCGGCTTCTGCTACGGCGTGGACCGCGCCATCGACTACGCTTACGAGACCAAGGCGAAATTTCCGGACCGCCGCATTTTCCTCACCAACGAAATCATCCACAATCCGCGCGTGAACGCGAAGCTGCAGGAGCTCGGCATCCAGTTTCTGGCCCAGGACCCCGCGGACGGCGTGACAATCAACGACCTCACGCCGCAGGACGTGGTGCTGATCCCGGCCTTCGGCAATCCCATGATCGAGCTCGAGCATCTCCAGAAAAGGGGATGCGTGCTCGTCGACACGACCTGCGGGTCGGTGATGAGCGTTTGGAAGCGCGTGGAATCCTACAGCCGCGACGGCTTCACGGCCGTCATCCACGGCAAATACGACCACGAAGAGACACTGGCGACAAGTTCGCGCGCCAAAAAATACGTGATCGTGCGCGACAAGGAACAGGCGCAGAAGGTCTGCGATTTCATCCGCGGGAAGTTCGGCCGCGAAGAATTCATGCGCGAATTCGAGCGCGCGCTTTCGCCGGGCTTTGATCCCGCGGCGGACCTGCAGCACATCGGCTGCGCGAACCAGACCACGATGCTCTCCAGCGAATCGCTCGAGATCGCGAACATGCTCCAGCAGTCCATGACCGAAGTCTGCGGCGTGGAAGAGACCTGCCGCCGCTTCCGCCACTTCGACACAATCTGTTCCGCGACGCAGGACCGCCAGGACGCGGTGCTCCGGCTCGTGCGCGAAGACGTGGATCTCATGGTCGTCGTCGGCGGCTACAATTCGAGCAACACCGGGCATCTCGTCGAGATCTCGCTCGGCTTTTGCCCGGCGTATCACATCAAAGACGCCGAATGCATCCTTTCCGCGGACCTCCTCCAGCACAAGAAGGTGATGAGCAAAGACATCATTGAAACGCGCAACTGGCTGCCGGAAGGCCCGGTGAAGCTCGGCATCACGGCCGGCGCTTCTACGCCGAACAAAGTCATCGAAGAAGTAATGGAGCGTATCCTGCAGGTGGCGAACGTTTCGCCCGAAGGAGCATGATGGCCAAATCCGTCACGGTGTACACGACCCAATTCTGTCCGTATTGCTCGCGCGCGAAAAGCGTGCTCAAGCAAAAGAGCATCGCCTTCAAAGAAGTCGACCTCACGAACGATCCCGAACAAAGAGAGAAGATCTCAAGCCAGACCGGATGGACGACGGTGCCCATGATTTTCATCGGTGAGGAATTCATCGGCGGCTGCGACGACCTCGTGGCGCTGGACCGCCAGGGCAAGCTCGAAGAGAAAGTCCGGGGCTAACCTATCCCATGAAATTTCAAGGATTTAGAACGCCGCCCCTGCGCGCCTTTAGTCTAGAATTGTCTTGATCTCAGGAGGGGGCGTTGCTATTATAAGGCCCCTATTTTTTAAGTAAACGTCTTACAAATGGACCACTTATGCTGAAGCCTTTCGCCACAAAACTTGACGAGGCCGTCCTCAAAAAACTGGACGAACTTGCCCAGAAGACACGGATCCCCAAATCGCGCCTCTGCCATCAGGCCATCGAGCTTCTTGTCGACCATTACGATCAGCGGGAAAAGAAGTTAGCGCTGGCCGAGCGGATTTACCAGGAAGATGCCAGCTTGGTCGCTTCAGGCAGCTCCGCGTCTGAAAAGACTTTCTGAGTTTAACCCATCCGGCAGGAAGGTTAACCAGGTCGGGCAGCAGGCCGGGTGTCATCAACGGAGGGCCGTTCTATGACACTGAAAGATATTTTGGGCGTCAAAGGGAATGCTGTTTGGACCGTGAGCAAAAGCCAGACCGTACGCGAGGCCGTGGAGCTTCTGGTCGGCCGTAACATCGGGGCGCTGGTCGTGCTCGACGGCAACGCAAGAGTCGCGGGGATTATTTCCGAAAGGGATATCCTTCGCGGCGGCCATGAAAACGGCGAGGGTTTTCAGGACCTTCCCGTGAGCCGCCTGATGACACGCAAGGTGATCGTGGGACGGCCGGAAGACGACATTCAGACCATCATGAATGTCATGACGCACAGCCGGATACGGCACGTGCCGGTGATGAAAGACGGAGCGCTGCAGGGCATTGTTTCGATCGGCGACATCGTGAAGTCGCTCTTGCAGGATTCGGAAGACCAGATCCAGACGTTGAAAGAATTTATTTACGGACCCGTAATGTAACAGGGGACCTGCCGCGCAAAGACCCCGCTTTGACAAAGCACGGAAGCCCGCATCAATCGGTTGACACGATTCGTAAAATACCCCAGAATGTGCGGAAAAATTTGGCCTCCTTACAACCCATGATGACGAAAAGACCCCCAAAACAAGGGCTTTACGACCCTCAGTTCGAACACGACGCCTGCGGCGTTGGATTTGTCGTCAACGTCAAAGGACGCAAATCCCACGAAATCGTCCGCCAGGCGCTCACCGTTCTTTTGAATCTGCGCCACCGCGGCGCCTGCGGCTGCGAAACCAACACCGGCGACGGCGCCGGCATTCTGCTTCAGATTCCGCATACCTTTTTGAGAGAGGCCTGTATCGGCATCGGGATACGCCTTCCGTCGGCCGGGGAATACGGCGTGGGCATGGTGTTTCTGCCGCCCGATCCCAAACAGCGCAAGGCCTGCGAAAAAGTGGTCGAGGACATTATTAAGGAAGAAGGGCAGACGCTGCTCGGCTGGCGCACGGTTCCGACCGACAACAGCACCCTCGGCCCCACGGCCAAAGCCAGTGAACCGTTCGTCCGCCAGCTTTTCATCGGACGTAATGCGAAGCTGCAGGACGACATGGCCTTCGAGCGCAAACTCTACGTGATCCGCAAGCGCGCCGAGAACATGCTCCGCTACGGCGGCGTGAAGGGCGGCGAATACTTCTACGTTTCCAGCCTTTCCTATAAAACGATGGCCTACAAAGGCATGCTCATGTCCGAGCAGGTGGACGCCTTTTATCCCGAGCTCGAGCATCCGGCCATGGAAAGCGCGCTTGCCCTCGTGCATTCGCGCTTCAGCACGAACACGTTTCCGAGCTGGGACCGCGCGCACCCCTACCGCTACGTCGCGCACAACGGCGAGATCAACACGCTGCGCGGCAACGTCAACTGGATGCACGCGCGCCAGGCCCAGTGCGCTTCCGACCTTTTCAAAGACGACATGAAGAAAATCCTTCCCGTGATCCAGCCCGACGGCAGCGACTCGGCCATGTTCGACAACTGCCTCGAATTTCTGGTGCTCGGCGGCCGCTCGCTTCCGCATGCGATGATGATGATGATTCCCGAACCCTGGTCGGGCCACGAGACCATGAGCGATGCGAAAAAGGCCTTCTATGAATATCATGCCTCCATGATGGAGCCCTGGGACGGCCCGGCCTCCGTCGCTTTTACCGACGGCACGCGCATCGGCGCCACGCTCGACCGAAACGGCCTGCGTCCTTCGCGTTACTACGTGACCAAAGACGACCTCGTGGTCATGGCCTCCGAAGTCGGTGTGCTCGACATCGACGCCGAACGCATCGTCCAGAAGGGCAGGCTCCAGCCCGGCCGCATGTTCCTGATCGACACCGAGCAGGGCCGTATCATCGCGGATGAGGAAATCAAAAATAAAATCGCGACCGAGCAGCCGTACCGCGTTTGGCTGAACGACAATCTCGTGAGCCTCGACCACCTCCCGGACGCGCCGGCCATGCACGAGCCGGATCACAAGACCGTACTCATCCGCCAGCAGGCGTTCGGTTTCACGTTCGAAGACCTGCGCTTCATCATTTCGCCCATGGGGCGCGACGGCGTCGAGCCCGTCGGTTCGATGGGAACAGACACGCCGCTCGCTGTGCTGTCCAACAAGCCGCAGCTTCTTTACAGCTACTTCAAGCAGCTGTTCGCGCAGGTGACCAACCCGCCGATCGACTGCATCCGCGAGGAAATTGTGACATCCACAGGCCAGACGCTTGGTCCCGAGCGCAATCTCCTCATGCCGGAGCCGAAGAGCTGCCGCCAGATCAAATTGAACAGCCCGATCCTGACAAATGAGGAATTCGAGAAGCTGCGCCAGATCAACCACCGCGACTTCAGATCGGTGACGCTGCCGATTCTTTACAATCCGGACAAGGGCGGAAAGGCACTGGAAGCCGCGCTTGCAAAAATGTTCCAGCTCGCGGACCGGGCCATCAAGAACAACGTGAACATCCTCGTGCTGAGCGACCGGGGCATCGACCATAAAAAAGCGCCGATTCCCGCGCTTCTGGCCGTCGCCGGATTGCATCATCATCTGATCCGCCAGGGCACCCGCACGAAAGTCGGTCTTCTTCTCGAGTCGGGCGAGCCGCGCGAAGTGCATCATTTCGCCCTGTTGATCGGTTATGGTGTGGGCGCCGTGAACCCGTATCTTGCTTTCGAAACGCTCGATGACCTCATCCGCCAGGGCATCCTCGTGGGCCGCACGCACAAAGATGCCGTGAAAAATTACGCCAAGGCGCTGGCCAAGGGCGTGGTGAAGACCATGTCGAAGATGGGCATCTCGACCATCGCCAGCTACTGCGGCGCGCAGATCTTCGAGGCGGTCGGCCTTAATAAGGAAGTCGTGGACAAGTATTTTACCTGGACCGCGTCCCGCATCGAAGGCGCCGGGATCGAGGAAATCAACGAAGAAGTGCGCCGCCGCCACCGCCACGCGTTCCCGGAACGCCAGGTGAACGGCCAGACGCTCGACGCGGGCGGCCAATACCAGTGGCGCAAGGACGGTGAATATCATCTCTTCAATCCCGAGACCGTGCACAAGCTCCAGAAGTCCGTGCGCACGAAAGACTACAAGGTCTTCAAGGAATACACCAAGTCCGTGGACGAACAGTCCCGGCATTACTGCACGCTGCGAGGCCTTCTTGAATTCAATCTGGATGGCTTGAAGCCGGTGCCGCTCGAAGAGGTCGAGCCCGTGGAAACCATCGTGAAGCGTTTCAAGACCGGCGCCATGTCCTACGGTTCCATCAGCAAGGAAGCGCATGAAAGCCTCGCCATTGCCATGAACCGCATCGGCGGCAGAAGCAACACAGGTGAAGGCGGCGAAGATCCGGCGCGTTACACGCTGGACCCGAACGGCGATTCGCGCAACAGCGCAATCAAACAGGTGGCTTCAGGCCGTTTCGGCGTGACGAGCGAGTACCTCGTGCAGGCGAAAGAATTGCAGATCAAAATGGCGCAGGGCGCCAAGCCGGGCGAAGGCGGGCAGCTTCCGGGCACGAAAGTGTATCCGTGGATCGCGAAAGTGCGTCTTTCCACGCCGGGCGTGGGCCTTATTTCGCCGCCGCCGCACCACGACATCTATTCCATCGAAGACCTCGCGGAGCTCATCCATGACCTCAAAAACTCGAACCACTACGCGCGCATCAGCGTGAAGCTCGTCGCTGAAGTCGGCGTAGGTACGATCGCCGCGGGTGTCGCCAAGGCGCACGCGGACGTTGTCCTCATCAGCGGCTACGACGGCGGCACGGGCGCTTCGCCGCTTTCCAGCATCAAGCACGCGGGCATTCCGTGGGAGCTGGGGCTTGCCGAAACGCATCAGACGCTCGTCCTGAACAATCTCCGCGACCGCATCGCGGTCGAAACCGACGGCCAGCTGAAGACCGGACGCGACGTGGCCATTGCCGCGCTGCTCGGAGCCGAGGAATTCGGCTTTGCGACGTCGCCGCTCGTCGCGCTCGGCTGCATCATGATGCGCGTCTGCCATCTGAACACGTGTCCGGTCGGCGTGGCCACCCAGGACCCGGAGCTGCGCAAGAAATTCACGGGAGATCCGGCGCACGTCGTCAATTTCATGTTTTTCATCGCGCAGGAACTGCGTGAGATCATGGCCCAGCTCGGCTTCCGCACGCTGAACGAAATGATCGGCCGCGCGGACAGGCTGAACCCGAAAAAAGCCGTGGATCATTGGAAGGCCAAGGGGCTGGATTTCTCGAAGATCCTTTATCAGCCCAAGGTGCCGGATTCGGTGGGCCGCTACTGCAAGGTGAAGCAGGACCATGGCCTGGAAAACGCGCTGGACAACCGCGTGCTGCTCGATCTCTGCGAGCCCGCGCTTTCGCGGAAGGAACCCGTCAAGGCGACGCTCCCGATTCGTAACACGAACCGCGTGGTCGGCACGATCCTCGGCAGCGAAGTCACGCGCCGCCACGGGCCGCAGGGGCTTCCGGACAATACCATCCATCTTCATTTCACCGGCTCGGCCGGACAGAGTTTCGGGGCTTTCATGCCGCGCGGCATGACGCTGGAACTCGAAGGCGACGCCAACGACTACGTGGGCAAGGGCCTTTCGGGCGGCCGCATCATCGTGTATCCGCCGCAGAAGGCGACCTTCGTGGCCGAAGAAAACATCATCATCGGAAACGTGGCGTTTTATGGCGCCACGACGGGCGAAGCTTACATCCGCGGCATGGCGGGCGAGCGCTTCTGCGTGCGTAATAGCGGCGTCCATGCGGTCGTCGAATCTGTGGGCGATCACGGCTGCGAATACATGACCGGCGGTAAGGTCGTGGTGCTCGGCGCCACGGGCCGCAATTTCGCGGCCGGCATGTCGGGCGGCGTCGCGTACGTGCTGGACGCCGCGGGCACGTTTCCCCAGAACTGCAACAAGCAGATGGTGGAACTGGAATCCCTGAACGATCCGAACGAAATCGAAGAGCTGCGCGCCATCATCCGCCGCCACGCGGATTACACGAAAAGCAAGCGCGCCGAGCAGATCCTCAACCTGTGGGAAGAAATGGTCCCGAAGTTCGTGAAGGTTCTCCCCAAAGATTACAAGAGAGTCCTGCAGGCTCTCGAACGCGTCAAAGGCGCCGGTCTCAGCGGCGACGAGGCCATCATGGCGGCGTTCGAAGAAAATGCGCGCGACCTTTCTCGCATTGGTGGCAATTAGACCATGGGAAAGCCTACAGGTTTCATCGAAATTCCCCGCCAGCTTCCGCATGACCGCGATCCGAAGGACCGCATCAAGGATTGGGGCGAATTTCACGAGCACATGGCGGTTCCCAAACTCCAGGAGCAGGGCGCCCGCTGCATGGACTGCGGCATTCCCTTTTGCCACACGGGCACGCTGCTTTCCGGCATGGCGTCCGGATGCCCGGTCAACAACCTGATTCCTGAGTGGAACGATCTCGTCTACCGCGGCCTGTGGCGTGAAGCGCTCGACCGCCTGCACAAGACCAACAATTTTCCCGAATTTACCGGCCGCGTCTGTCCCGCGCCCTGCGAAGGCTCCTGCGTCGTGGGCATCAGCCAGCCGCCGGTCACGATCAAGAACATCGAATGCTCCATCATCGACAAAGGCTTTGAAGAAGGCTGGGTGGTTGCCGAGCCTCCGGCCAAGCGCACGGGCAAGAAGGTCGCCGTGGTGGGTTCCGGACCCGCGGGCCTCGCGGCCGCGGCGCAGCTCAACAAGGCCGGGCATCTGGTCACGGTCTTCGAGCGCGCGGACCGCATCGGCGGGCTGCTCATGTACGGGATTCCGAACATGAAGCTCGACAAAAAATACGTGCAGCGCCGCGTGGACCTCATGACGGCTGAAGGCGTGCAGTTCGTCACCAACACCGAAGTCGGCAAAAATTATCCCTCGGAAAAGCTCCTGAAGGATTTCGATGCCGTGGTGCTCGCCGGCGGCGCGACCAAGCCGCGCGACCTTCCGATCGAAGGCCGTAACCTGAAGGGCATCCATTTCGCGATGGAGTTCCTGCACCGCAACACGAAGAGCCTGCTCGACAAGAAGCAGAGCGCTGATTTTATTTCCGCCGAAGGCAAAGACGTCATTGTGATCGGCGGCGGCGACACGGGCACGGACTGCGTCGGCACCTCGATGCGCCACAAATGCAAAAGCCTCGTGCAGCTGGAAATCCTTCCCAAGCCGCCGATGGAACGCGCGTCGAACAATCCGTGGCCGGAATGGCCGAAGGTCTACAAGCTCGATTACGGTCAGGAAGAAGCCAAGGCCGTCTACGGCGACGACCCGCGCCAGTACCTCGTGACCGCCAGGCGTTTCATCCCGGACGAAAAGGGGAACGTGAAGCAGCTGGAAATCGTGAAGGTCGAATGGGCCAAGGACGACAAAGGCCGTTTTATTCCAAAAGAAATCCCGGGCTCGGAAAAACTCCTGCCGGCAAGTCTTGTGCTGCTTGCAATGGGGTTTTTAGGACCGGAAGATACGGTGCTCGCGGACCTGAAGGTCGAACGTGACGAGCGTTCGAACGCGAAGGCCGAGCATGGCAAGTTTGCTACGAACATCAAGGGCGTTTTCGCGGCGGGCGATATGCGCCGCGGCCAAAGCCTCATCGTGTGGGCCATCAACGAAGGACGCGGCGCCGCGCGCTCGGTCGACGAATACCTGATGGGCTACTCCGACCTTCCCGCCAGCTCCCCGGCGAACTAACCTACCCGCTTACCGGCATCGCTTCCGTCAAGAATCCGCTTTCATAGGAGCCATGCGCGTACTCCAAAGCAGGAAAAAAAATCCTACCGCCGCAGGAAACACCAGCACCCACATGGCTTTTTGCATTCCGATCGCGTCTGAGGCCAGGCTGTAGAGCAGGCTCGCGATCACCGAGACTTTCGTCGTAAGTCCGTAAAGCCCGAAATATTCCCCGATTTTCTGCGAAGGCACCATATCGACGAGCGCCTTGCGGCCCGCCGCCCAGACGCCGGACACGGCGAAGGCGCCGCAGGTGTAGATAAGGACTGAGAAAATCCGGAGCGGAATCGGCTGCGTCATCATGATCAGCATGAACGCGAGCGCGACCGTGGAAGCCAGAAAAGTTTTCATGGCGCCCAGCTTGTCGGTCAGAAAGCCCGAGATCACGCCCCCGAAAAAAGCGCAGACGTTCAGGATCATCATGACCGACACCATTTTTCCCTGCCCCAGATGGAAGACTTCCCGAAGATACACGGAAACCCACGAGATCGTGCTGTTGACCGCGTCCACGACGAAGAAATTGCCCGCGAGAAAAAGCAGGACTTTGGGATTTGCCGGCAGGCCGCGAACGGTGCGGGCCAGCTGCTTCCAGGGGTCCCAAAAATTCCGGAGCGTCACGGGCTGAGGATTTTCCACGGTCCTTTCGGGCAGGAAAAGAAAAAGCGGCAGGCTCGAGAGGGAAAAAAGCACCGCGGCAAGGAGGAACACGCTGGGCCTTCCGAGAGTATGGTCGGCCCAGTTCATGAACGGCAGGGTGGAGACCACGCCGAAATAACCCAGGCCCACGCCGAGCCCGGAAGCGAATCCCTGTTTTTCCTCGGGCGCCGCGACCGGCAGCAGCGCATTGTAAAAAACGAGCGAGACGTGGAAGAAAATGCAGGCGCAGGCGTAGTAAAGCATCAGCCAGCCCACGGGACGCGTGAAAAAAAGCAACGCGCAGAAAACCACACAGAGAAAAGTCGACCGCATGAGATAGGCCTTGGTCTTGCCGGTCTGGTCGCTTTGGGCCCCGGCGAGCGGCGTGAGAAGGCCGGCGAAGATCATGGAAGCCGTGGTCGCCATGCCGAGCGAGCGGTTCGTGCCGGTCAGCGACGTAAGGTAAAGCGGGAAGTAAAAAGTGATGACCGTGGCGGAAAAGATGGTGTTGGCAAAATCGTAAAAAGCCCAGCTCCAGAGCCGGGTGCGGGGTCCAGGAAACGTTCCCATGAAGATTTTCTATCATGGATTTCGCCGAAACGCAATACCGTAAAGTATGGAATGGGCGTTGGTTCTGTCTTCTTAACTACCTTTTAGGAAGAGGGCGTCAGCGGATTGTGTGATTTGTAAGAAAGGTGCGGAGACGGGTAACCTTTAATTGGGGAATTTCGTATTTGAGAGGATAAAGTTATGGAACCGAGACGGGCATCACCTGTCACGTCGGAATCTGGATTTACGCTGATCGAGCTGATGATCACGATGGCTGTCGTGCTCGTGGCTCTCGTCGGCTACGTGGCCGCGAACATCGCCGTGCAGCAGGCTTCCAATGCCGCCTTCCAGAACACCGTCGCCTTGCAGGACGCAAACCGCGTCATCGAGCAGATGCGCAACACGTCCGTCGGCGGCACATTCCCCGGAAACGTGACCGCGGTTTATCCCAACAACGGGGCCGTGGCCGGCTTCAATAATTTGACGAACGAAGCGATCACCGTGTCTTACTCGGACGCCACCGCGAATCCGCTGACCGTAACCGTGTCGGTGAGCTGGCTCGAAAACGGGCGGAGGAACGTGAACACGGCGCTTAGGACTTTGATCACGCAGAGGAGTTAGCATGAACCTGAAAATGGGACGCGACAACCGCGGCTTTACGCTGGTCGAAATGATGATTACGGTCGGCATTTCGAGCATGCTTGCTTACTCCATCTTCGCGGTGATGCGCGCGGGCCAGGAACAGTCCAATTCGTCCCAGCTCCAGATGACGATTTACGATTCGGCAAGAGAAGGGCTTTATAAGATGACCCAGGAGCTCAGGCTCAGCGCTCCAGACCGCGTGACTATTACCAATGGGGGAGCGGGCATTCAGTTCCGCGTTCCGGACCCGGACAACCCGACAAACGCGGACTTTTCAATCAATTGGAACGGATCGACGCTCGTGACGTATTCGGTCGGAGGCACCGGCGGGACGCAAATCCTGCGTACGACTTCCACAGGCCAGAATACGGTCATCGCCAACGACGTCGTCGGAATCAATTTTGCGGGAAACGGGGCTCAGCCGACCCTCGTCACCGTGACCATGAGCGTGCAGAGGACGATGAACAACAACCGTGTCATCCCGGCTAATCCGCTTCAGGTGACCGGTCAGGCGGAAATACGCAATGCCTGAAAAGAGGCATTTATGAAAAAACTATTTCATGCCGTGTCTAAAATGTATGCAAGGATCAAAGACGCCGCGCACCGGGCGGAGAAAGGCTTTATCCTGACCACGGTGTACGGCCTTCTCGCGGTCATGGCGATTTTCTCGCTGGCGCTTTTTTCGAGGAACATCAACTTTCTAAGCGCCACCGAGCGCAACCAGAACAAAGTCGTGGCCTTCAACATGGCCGAGTCGGCCGTGGACCTTGCGCTGACCCAGCTCGGGCAGGACCCGGCCTACGCCGGAACCGGTTATATTTCCATGTCCGCGGGAGCGATGCAGGGCGGCTATGACGTGACCGTGACGACGCCCGGCGCGCATCCGGACATCCGCCTGATTCAGGCTACGGGATACGCGCCTGATAATTCCGCCGCTTCGCGGGCTCAGGAGAACCGTGGGATCTCCGTTTACGCGCAGATCACTCAGCAGAGCTATTTCGATTTTGCGGTCTTTTCCAAAGAGGGCATGCACATCAACGGCGGCCCCACGATCGACAGCTACGATTCGAGCCTCGGCGCGTATGGCGGCGGCAATGCCGGCCAAAACGGCGATATTGGCACGGACAGCACCGGCTCGAGCACGGTCGGCGTCGAGAACACCATCAACATCGACGGCAACGCCGTGATCAAAGGCGACGTGATGGTGGGCCCGGGTGCCAATCCGGATAACGTCATCGACCTCGGCCACAACGTGACGCTCACCGGCACCAAAGGCTCGGAGGATTACAAACGGGATTATGAACCCATCACGAGCAACGCCACGAATCTCGGAGCGCTGAGCCTGAGTGGAAGCACCACGCAGTATTTGGGGCCGGGCACGTATCACTATTCGAGTCTCAGCATTTCCGGTCAGGCCAAACTCATTCCGACCGGGCCTGTCGTGATTTATGTCGACGGCGCTGTCAGCATCGGCGGTAATGGCGTGGCCACTTCGAGCAACCTGCCGCCCAACTTTCTGCTGTACGCAGCCTCGACCAGCGTTGCCATTTCCGGTAACGGGAATTTCTACGGCGGGGTTTACGCGCCCAACGCGGACGTGAGCGTGAGCGGGAACGGGCAGATCTTCGGCGGCCTCGTCGGCAAAACGTATCATCAGACGGGCAACGCCAACATTCATTACGACGAAGCGTTGAAGAACACGGGCGGAAGCGCGAACGGCCCTATTACCGTCAAGTCCTGGCAGGAAAAGAACACGACGGCGTGGCAGACCACGTCTTCGGGCAGCCCGGACGGCGGAGGATAAACCGCGACCTGCTACACTTTATAGAAACACGTACTTGGAGCTCCGATGATCAAAAGTTTGAAAGATGAGCGCGGTTTTATCCTGATCATGGCCTATGGGCTGATCTCGGCGCTGGCCATTTTCTCGCTGGCCCTTTTTTCCCGCAACACCAGCTTTCTGAATTCCACCGAGCGCAATCAAAACAAAGTCGTCGCCTTCAACATGGCGGAAGCGGGCGTGGATATGGCCATTACCCAGCTGGCCACGGACACGACTTATGAAGGCGCCGCGTATAGTTCCATGACGAGCGGCCCGATGCAGGGCGGCTATGACGTCACGGTCACGACTCCGGACAATGCGCCCAATACCCGGCTCATCGTGGCGCGGGGTTACGCGCCGGACAATGTTTCCACCTCGCGTGCCTACGAGACGCGCAATATCACGGTTTATGCGGAGATCGGCACCCAAAACATGTTCGACTTCGCGGTCTTTGCCGACCAGAGCCTGCAGCTCACCGGCAACGCCACGGTCGACAGCTACAATTCCACGGTCGGCGCCTACGGCGGCGCCAACAAAGCCTCGAATGGCGACGTCGGCACCAACAGCACCGGTTCCAGCACCGTGACTCTCAACGGCAATGCCACCATCAAAGGGGACGCCCAGGTCGGGCCGAACGGAAATCCCGCGAGCGTGATCAGCCTCACGGGAAACGCGGCCATTACCGGCGTCAAATCCGCGGCCCCGGCTTTGAAAGATTTCCCGACTCAGTCAAGCAACAGCGCTTCGCTCGGAGCCCTGACCCTGAGCGGGAACACGACGCGCGTCATCGGGGCCGGCACCTACCGTTTTTCTTCCATCAGCATCACGGGCAATGCGACGCTTCAGGCCACCGGACCGGTGGACATTTACGTGGACGGCCCGGTCAAGATCGCGGGCAACGGCATTTCCACCCAGGCCAATACGCCTCCGAATTTTTTGCTTTTCGTGACGACTGCCGATGATGTCCAGCTTTCGGGCAACGGTAATTTTTACGGCGGGATTTATGCGCCTCTTTCCCATGTAAAAAACACGGGGAACGGCGAGCTCTATGGCGCCGTTGTTTCCGATACCTACCAACAGACCGGCAACGGCAACGTGCATTACGACGAAGCCATGCGCGACGCCGGCGGCGTCGGCAGTAACGGCGTCAGCCTGGTTTCCTGGCGCGAAGAAAACACCGCGGCCTGGCAGACCACCTCAAGCTCCGGCAGCTGATCTCCTCTTCCTGTTCCCTTGACCCGCCCTTCAGAAGCCGATATCATTCTTTCTTATGCAATTGCGCGGGAAAACGGTGCTTATCACGGGCGGGGCTTTGAGGATCGGGCGGGCCATTGCCCTCGATCTGGCCCGGCAGGGCGCGGTGATTGTCCTTCACTACAACCGTTCCGCCCAGCACGCGCGCGCGCTCCAAAAAGAAATCCGTTCGCTCGGAGGCGAGGCTGTTCTGGCCCAGGCGGATTTTGCGCGTGCTCCTTCGGCCGCGGCCGTTTCGAAGTTCGTGAAGCAGCTGGCTCGCAAGGCCGGACGGATCGACGTCCTGGTTAATAATGCCTCGATTTTTTATCCTACGCGCCTGGACCGCGTGCGGCAAAAGGACTGGGACGATTTCATGAACGTGAACCTGGCCGCGCCTTTTTTCCTGGCGCGCGAGCTGGGGCTCGCCATGAAAAAAAGGAAATCCGGGAAAATCATCAATCTCGTGGATTGGACGGCTTTTCATCCGCATCCGGATTATCTGCCGTACGCGATTTCCAAAGCGGGGCTGCAGGCCGCAACCGTGGGCCTCGCGCGCGCGCTGGCTCCGGAAGTGCAGGTCAACAGCATCGCACCCGGCCCAATCCTGCCGTCGCGCGGCATGACCGCGGCCCAGAAAAAGGCCGTGACGCAGCGGACGCTCGCCAAACGTTTCGGCGCGCCCGCGGACATTGCCGCGGCCGTCCGGTTTCTGGTCGAAGGCACGGATTACGTCACTGGCGCCTGCATTCCCGTTGATGGAGGGAGCCTCATCGCCTGACACGCGGGCATGGACGGGGACAGTCCCCACGGGTGTGAATGCATACGGCCCATTGCGAGCATGGGAACGTTTGCAAGCATGATTAAATTAGGAGCAATTAAATGTTCACAGTCGGAAGGGAAATCCATTTCAGCTACGGCCACCGCCTGATCAACTATCAAGGCAAGTGCGCGCGCCTGCACGGGCACACGGGGCGCGTCGTGATCGAAATCGCGAGCCCTCAGCTCGATGCCAAAGGCATGGTCACGGATTTTTTCGAGATCAAAACGAAAATCGGCGCCTGGATCGACGGCCACCTCGACCACCGCATGATCCTGAGCGACAAGGACCCTCTCGTGGAAACGCTCCGCCAAAAAGGGGAAGAGATCGTCGTCATGCCGGAAAATCCCACGGCCGAAGCGCTGGCCCGCTGGATTTACAAGGAAGCCCGGAAGTTAAATCTCCCCGTTTCCCGCGTCACGCTTTGGGAAACCGAAAATTCATTCGCCGTTTACCAGGAGCCGTAGGCTCCTTCAGTTTTCTCACCGGGGAATTGAGCCATGTCAAAGAAGATCCTGCTCGTGGGCCCCGCGAGCTCGGGAAAAACCCATTTACTCCTTGAGGAGTTCGAAAAGGCGCTGGTCGAATCCCGCGACCCGCTCGCCAGCGACCTTTTTTTCATCCTGCCTTCGGCCGAGCACACCGAACGCGTGATTTCGCTCCTGCTCCAAAAGGATATTCCCGGCTTTTTCCACCGCCGCGTCACCACATTCTCCCGGCTTTTGTCCGGGCTTTTCGAGGGCGGCGACGAAACCACAGCGACCTCCGTCACGCGCTACCTCATCCTCAAAGAAATTTTCGAGAAAGAAAAAGGCGGCGTCTTCGAAGAGGTGAAATCCAGCCCCGGATTCCTGAACCTCATGATGTCTTTCATTTCCGAGCTGAAAGAATCGGTGATCCCGCCGGCCGCGTTCCGCCGGAAGATCGACGCCCTCAAAAAATTCGAGCCTGACCTCGGGCCGAAATACGAAGCGCTGGCTTCGCTCTACGAGGCTTACCAGGCCGGGCTCGCGGCGCGCGGCCTGCGTGACCCGCATGATTCGCTCGCGGTTTATCTCGAGCGAAAAGCCGCCGGTCAGATCCGCCGGCCGCGCCTGCGCAAGGTCTGGCTGGACGGGTTTTTCGATTTCTCGGAATTGCAGGCCGCCTTCCTGAACGAGCTCTCGGAAATGGCGGACGAGATCACGGTGACGCTCACGCTCGATCCGGCGCAGGAACGCTGGGACCTTTTCGAAGGCGTGCGGGGCACGGAGGAAACGCTTTTGAAAATGGGTTTTGAGCGCGTGGAGATGAAGGCCCCGGCTCTCGCGCGGCTTTCCGGCGCGCTCGGTTACGCGGAAAAAAATCTTTTCTCCCTGGCCAAGCCCGCCGCGAAAATGAAACCGTCGAAAGAGATCACGGTGTACGAGGCCGTCGGCATCGAAGGCGAAGTGGAGATGATTGCGCGCACAATCCAGCACATGCAGAAGCAGGGCGGCTTCCGCTTCAGCGATTTTGCCATCCTCATGCGCCACATTGGCGAATACGAAGGCGTGATCCGGTCGGTTTTCTCCCGCTACGGCATCCCGGTGGAAATCCACGAACGCGAAAGGACGAAATTTTCGCCGCTCGTGCAGGTGATCGCGCGGCTTGTGCGGATCTTCAGCGATGGATGGAAGGCCGCGGACCTTCTGGAATTCCTGAAGTCGGCCTATGTGCTTCGCCTGGGCGAAGAAGAAAAAAAATATGAGTGGGCGGGCCAGCTCGAGCACGCGGCGCTTGCCGCGGGCGCGTTCCGGGGCCGTGAGGCCTGGCTGGCGCCCTGGGGCCTCGCGGACTTTGACGCGGACAAGCAAAAAAAATTGAAGGCGCTGGCGGATACCGAGGATGCGCTGCGGAATGCCCGCAGCTACGCGGAACTGCGGCGCGCGCTTGTCTGCGCGGTTGAAAAAACATTCGGAATTTTCCAGTCCTCAGACCGCGCCGAAGAGCATGTGCGCCGTGACGCGGCAAGCTATGCCCGGTTTCTTTCCCTGCTGGAGGAAATCGAAGGTTCCCTGCGCCTGCCGGAAGGGGAAGCCGTCGTGCCATTCGAGGCCTTTGCCGAACGCTTTTTTCGCCTCGTGGACTTGGATCTTTATTCGCTTCACGACCGCGATCGCAACCGCGTCCAGGTTTACAACATCTCGCTCGCGCGGCAGAAGGAATACCAGGTGGTCTTCATCGCGGGACTTTTGGAAAAGAAATTTCCGCGGCAGATCCGCGAAGATCCCGTGCTCTCGGATTGGGAAAGGCGACTGTTCAACGGCCTTGAAGGCGAGGGCCGGCTGAAAGAGCGGCTGCAAAGCCAGGCCATGGAAAAGTATTTGTTCTACGTGGCCATGACGCGCGCGCGTTACCGGCTTTTTCTCACATATCCGAAGCTGGATCTCGAAGGCAAGGAAGCCATGCCTTCCTATTATGTGCGCGAGGTGCATTCGCTTTTCGAGGAAGACCTGCGCGTTTACAAGCAAAGCCTTTCACGGCCGTATCCCGCGCTCCAGGACGCGGTCAACACGCGCGAACTGGAAATGGCGGTGCTCGGCGACCTCTGGGTGCCGGCCCGCGACGCGTCCGAGCATGAGCCGCTGCTTTTGTACCTGACCAACGAATTTTTACGCGATGACAGGGCTGCCGGCCGCATCAAAAAGGCGCTTTACGAGGTGAAGAATGAACTCACCGAAGAGGCTATCCGTTCGTTGGACGCCTTCCGCGCCTTCCGGACCAGCGCCTCGCGCCTCGAAGAATACGCGAAGTGTTCCTTTAAATATTATGCGCATCAGGTGCTGAAGCTGAACGATCCCGAGGAAAACGAACGCGCGGCCGTGAGAGGAAAAATCCTGCATTACGTGCTCGAGCATTCGGTAAAAGAATGGGCCGCGAATCCGCGCCAGCCGCGGGAGCAGAAAAAGAAACACGCCCTGAAAATGCTGCAGCAGGCACTGCGCGAGCATCCGTACATCTTCGAAAAAAAATACCAGTTCGAGCTGGAATACGCCGCGCTCGGGGAAATCCTCGAGCTCTTCATCGACGAAGAATTGGAACGGCTCGAGGCCTCGCCGCTCGTGCCGCGTTATTTCGAGCACGGGTTCGGGGACCAGGAAAAAGGACCGCTGCCGCCGCTGGAAATCCAGGCCGGGGACAAAACCATTCTTGTGCGCGGCCAGATCGACCGCGTCGACGTGAATGAGGACAGGAAAGCCGCGGCGGTCATCGATTACAAAACCGCGGCCGCGTTTTCACGCGCGGCGCTGGATCTGGGCACGTCTTTGCAGCTTCCTTTATATGCCCTGGTGCTCGAGCGGCTCATGGGGCTGCGTCTGGCCGGGGCCGAACTGTACTCGCTTAAAAAGCGGGAGAAGAGCGGTTTTTATCTCGAAGAATTCCGTGAGCTTTTTCCGGAGCTTGGCTCGAAGCGCCCGTTCGTCATGTCGCGCGAGGCCTATGAAAAGTTTCTGGAAAAAACCCAGGACTTCATCCGTCGGCTTTCCGCGGACATGGACGCCATGAAGATCGCGGTGAAGCCCCGGGAATGCGCGGACTATTGCCCCTATCCGTCGGTCTGCCGTATTCAAAAATGGAAACTGCCTCTGATTCTTGAAGAGATTAAAAAAGAAACCGCGCCCGCGGAAGCCGTGAAGACCGGAACTGCCGCCGTGCCGAAAGAAAAAAATGCCGAAAGCCAAAGACCCAAAACCAAAAACCGCTAAGCCGTCTGAAATCAAGCTGACGCCCGCGCAGGAAGCCGCGGCCACGACGCTCGGGACGAACATCCTTGTGGCCGCGGGCGCGGGCACCGGAAAAACGCGCGTGCTCGTGGAGCGCTTCCTTCATTATGTGCTCTCCGGCCAGGCGCGCGTCACGGAGATTCTGGCGCTGACTTTCACGGACAAAGCGGCCAATGAAATGAAGTCCCGCATCCTGAAAAGGCTGGAAGATATGGGCCTCGAGTCCGAGCGCCGGGAACTGGAGTCCGCGTACATTTCAACTTTTCACACGTTTGCCGCGCGCGTGCTGCGCGAACATCCTTTGGAAGCGGGCGTGGACCCGGATTTCCGCGTCACGGAAGAAGAGGAGGCCGCGTTTCTCCGCGAGCAGGCGCTCGAAGAGCTGCTGGAGGCAGGCTGCGAAAAAGGCACCGGCCTTTTCGAGCTGGTGCGCGTCTACGGCGAAGACACGGTCCGTGAAGCCGCGGTGAGGATGGTGAGCGCGGCGCATCATGAAGGCCGCGGCCTGGAAGAATTTTTGCGCCTGGCAAAGCCTTTGCCCGCGAAGGCTCCGTCGCCGGCGGAAAATTTCAAGCGGCTCGGCGAGGATACTTTGGCCGCGGAGTTCGGCCGCTTCGAGGCCTCGGAATGGGATTGGGCCACGGTCGAGCGTTTCAAGGAGTGGCAGAAGACTTTTTCGCGCAAGCGCGACAAGAAGGACTCGACCGACTGGCAGGATGCAAAAAGGGCGGCCGGCGATTTCCTCGCGCTGCGCCTGGATACGTTCGCGCGGCCATGGAAAGAAAGCCTGGAGGCTTTTGCCCTGGCTTTCGAAGAGGCTTACGAAAAAGCGAAAAAGGAAAAAGGGCTGCTGGATTTCGACGATCTCGGCATGAAGACGGCACGTCTTTTCAAGAAGCCGGGCCGGGCGCACGCCAAGCTGCTGGAAGACTACCGCAAAAAATTCCGCGCGATCCTGGTGGACGAATTCCAGGACACGGATTACCTGCAGCTCGAGCTGATCGAGCTGCTCGCGGGCAAGGACAACCTGTTCCTTGTCGGCGACTACAAACAGTCCGTCTACGGCTTCCGAGGCGCAGAGCCGCATCTTTTCCTGGAAAAGGCCAAGGCCTTTGAGAATGGGGCAGGGGTGTGCATCCCGCTGCTGGAAAATTTCCGCACCGCGGGCCCGGTGCTCGATTACCTGAATCATTTTTTCAGCCGTCTATGGGCCGAAGGCGGCGGCGTGACGTTCGACCCGTTGATTTGCAAGGCCGCCTCCAAGCCCGCCGCGGGCACCGAGATCCTTCTCGTGAAGCCCGGGGAAACCGAAGAGCCCGCCGATGTCCTGCGCATGAGAGAGGCGGACCGCATCGCGGACAAAATTCTCGACTTCCATGAGCAGGGCGTTCCGTTCAAGGACATGGCCGTGCTTTCCCAGGCCATGACCAAAAGCGGGATTTACGAGCAGGCCTTGAAGTCGCGCGGTATTCCGTATTACGTGCTCTCGGGCGGCGGCTTTTACCATCAGCCGGAGATCCGCGACATGATGAGCTTTCTGGCTTTCCTGGAAAATCCGCTTTCGGACATTCCGCTCGCCGCTGTTTTGCGATCTCCGATGTTCCAGGTTTCGGACAACGCGCTTTTTTGGCTGTCGCATCATGCCAAGGCCGCGGATGCTGCGCTGCCGCTCTATCAAGGCGTCACGCGCTTCCGTGAGATCCCGGAAATTTCCGAAGAGGAGAAAAGCAAAATTGCGTTTTTCCAAAGCCTGGCCGCGGAGCTTCTGGCATTGAAAGACCGGCTCACGCTCACCGAGCTTCTGGACGCCATTTTGTCGCGCACCTCCTACGAGTTGACGGTGCTGTCCGATCCGCACGGCGCGCGGCGCTACGCCAACCTCAAAAAAATGATCAACCTGGCGCGTGAATTCGAAACCGTGGAGCCCTTGTCGCCGGGCGCGTTCCTGCGCCTCTTGAAACGGCTGCAGGGCCAGGAGGCGCGCGAATCGGAAGCGCAGATTGAATCCGAAGACACGGGCGAAGGCGTGCGTCTCATGACCGTGCACAAGGCCAAGGGCCTGGAATTTCCCGTGGTCTTCGCGGCGGACCTGGGCCGCGAAAAAAGATCGCCGGAATCCAACCGCATCCTTGTGCTGTCACGCGCGGCGTACAGCCTGCAGGTGCGCAACGAGAAGACGCTGGACTTCGAGAAGCCCTGGTCCTGGCGTGAAATGTATGACGCGCGCAAGCGGCGAGAAAAAGAAGAATCGAAGCGGCTTTTTTATGTGGCGGCCACGCGGGCGAAACAAAAGCTGGTGCTGAGCGGCGCTTACAAACCGCCCAAGGAAGGCGACGAGGACAAGAGTTTCGACGAGATGGCGACCTGGATGGCGTGGGTCATGGCGTGCCCCTGGGAAGAGGCGCGCGTCCTGGAAGAGGACGGCACGCGGCGCGGCACGGTCCGGGCCATCGCGGAAAAAAGGGACCTCACGCAGCTTTTTCCGGAATTCGAACCTGTGGATCCGGCGGCGCTTGTTCCCGCGGCGCAGCTGACAAAGATCAAGACAGAAGCATCGGAGATTCTGGCGCGGCTCGCGCCCGCGGACATTCCTCCTCCGCGCGCGCTGAATCTGCCGGTGTCGGCTTATGCCGCGTATCAGAAAGCGCCGCTGCATTACTGGCGCATGTACGAAATCGGGACGCGCGACGAAGCTCCCGAAGAGAAAATGGATGTGATTGAGCCCGAAGACGAACCGGTGAATGCCGCAGATTTCGGAACGGCCATGCACGCGGTCCTGGAGCGTGTGGATTTCAGGAATCCGGAAACCGCGTCTTTGCAAAGGAGCCTGGATTTTTATTTTTCCGGCGCCGGCCAGAAAGAAAAAGACGAAGCACGTGCCATTCTCGGACGCTTCCTGAAAAGCCCGCTGGCCGCGCGCCTCCGGCAGGCGAAAAACATCCACCGCGAATTGCCGTTCATTTTGAACGAGCGCCACGGCATGATCCACGGCGTGATCGATCTGCTTTTCCAGGACGCGCGGGGCGACTGGCATGTGCTGGATTACAAGACCGCGGTTGGAGACGAGGAAAAAGTGCAGGCCTCGGGTTACCTGATCCAGATCCAGCTTTATGCCCACGCGGTGAGGCGCATCCTCGGGGTTTATCCCGCCTCAGGCACGCTCTACTTCCTGAAAAATAATTGGGAATACCGGCTGGACTGGAAACCCGGAGACCTCGACGACGCGGGCGAACTCATCCGCCGCATGCAGGACGAGATCGTGGAATTCAGCGGCAAAGGGCCGGAAACCAGGGTAAAACCCGCCAAATTTTCGGGTGACAGCCCTGTCTAATTATGATAAAAAATGCTAGCATTTAATTGGATCGCCTTTTTGTTCTTAATTGAGGGAATATGAAAAGCAAAAAAATCCTCGTGGTAGATGATGAAGACGACGTGCGGCTCTTTCTCCAGGACTTCCTGAGTGAGCGGGACCTGGAAGTGGCTGCCGCCGGCAGCGGGGAAGAGGCCATCGAGCAGATCGAACGGAGCAAGCCGGACATCGTGCTTCTGGACCTCATGATGCCGGGCATGGACGGGCTTCAGTGCCTGGAGCAGATCAAGAAAAAGCACGCGGACATCAACATCATCATGATCACCGCGCTCAACGACGAAGCCCGGGTGGCCAAAGCCAAAAAGCTCGGCGCCCACAACTACATCCTCAAGCCTTTCAGCCTGGGTTATCTCGAAACCGAATTGATGAAATTGATCGGCTGATCCCCGGCCTTTCCGCCCGCCGAATGACTCCTGTGAAACAACTCATTGCCTACGATCTCGACGGGACGCTTGTGGACACGCGTAAAGACATCGTCCTCAGCGTCAATCACATGCTGGAATCCATGGGCGCGCCGTCCATGGCCGACCGGGACGTCGAGCGCTGCGTGGGCTTCGGGCTGCGCGAGCTGGTGCGCCGCACCTTGAAGACCGACGATTCCAAGGCCCTCGAAAGAGGCGCGAAAATTTTTCGCGCCCATTACGAGGAACACATGATGGACCACACGCGCCTGTATCCGGGCGCGAAAGACGTCCTCGAATTTTTCAAAGGCCGCAGGCAGGCTGTCCTCACGAACAAGCCCAATCCTTTTTCCGAAAACATGCTGGCGCAGCTTGGGACCGCGTCTTATTTTTGCGCGGTTCTGACAGGCGATCCGGGAAAGCCCAAGAAGCCCGATCCCACGGCCTTTCTGGAACTGCTCGACAGGGAAAGGGTTCCGCCGTCCGCGGCGCTTTTTGTCGGGGACAGCGGCATCGACTTCGAAACCGGCCGCCGGGCCGGCGTGGAAACCGTGATTATCACGCATGGATTTGTGCCGGAAAATGAGTTAAAATCCCTCACTCCCGACCACCTCGTCCAAAGCTTCGAAGCGCTGCTCGATCTGGCCCGGAAAAAAAGCTGGTAAAGGAACTCTTACATCTATGGAAACAATCGAATCCGCTGAAATCAAAACGCCCGCCGGCCTGAACCCGTGCATTCAGGAAGGCGATCTCGTCCTGCTGTGGTTCGAAAGAAAAGAAGTCAGCTACATGGTGGAAGTGCAGCGCGGCAAGCGCGTGAGCGTCCACGTCGGGAAGCCGCTGCTCGCCGACGACTGGATCGGCCGCGAGTTCGGCAGCAAAGTCGCCTGCGATCATGGCGAAGGCTATCTTCTCCGGCCTACGATGATGGACCTCATGATGAAGGCTTCGCGCGAAAGCGGCATCATTTACCCGAAGGACGCAGCGTATCTCATGCTGCGTGCCGGCATCAAGAGCGGAAGCAAGGTCCTGGAAATCGGCACGGGCTCCGGCTCGCTGACCATGGCACTCGCGCAGCAGGTGGCGCCGAACGGGAGCGTCTGGAGCTACGACCGGCGCACCGACCTTCCCAAGAATGCGTACAAGAACGTGATGCGCGCGGGCCTTTCGGCGAACGTGGTGTTCTGCCAGCGCGAAGCGGCCGAGCCTTTCTCCGAAACCGGTTTCGACGTCGTCACGCTCGACATCCCGCAGCCGTGGGATGAAGTCGCGGTCGTGAAAGCCGCCCTCAAAAACGGGGGGCATGTGGTCAGCCTGAACCCGACCTTCAACCAGGTGGAAAAAATGGCCGAAGCCCTGCGCAGGGAAGGCTTTCTGTGGGTCGATTGCGTGGAGCTCCTTGAGCGTCCCATCCTGGCCCGGGAGGGGAAAACCCGGCCGGTCCAGAGGATGGTCTCCCACACCGAGTTCCTTGTTTTCGGCATCAAAGCGGGCTGATCAGGGATAGTCTCCTGTTGCTTTTCCCAGGGGCCTTTGATAGACTTTCGTCGTCTCGAAAGATCAAGGCATTATATTTTCACGCCTCACGCATCACAAAAGGAGATCGATCATGAAGAAAGTTTTTCAATTGAGTTTCGTCGCGGTGCTTCTCGGCTTGGGTGCTTTTTCCTCCGGCTGCGCCTCGAAGTCGAGCACGAACCGCCAGATCAACGCTCTCCAGGCCCAGATCGGCGTGTTGACCGATGAAGTGGTCCGCCTGGACGAACAGCTCCAGACGAGCCGCGGCATGGCGCAGGAATCGGCAAATGGGGGCGGTGAAGGCGCCGTTGGCGGCACTTATCGCACGCCTTCCGGTTTCGAGCTTCCTTCGCTCAAAATCCAGCAGGCCCTCAAAGGCGCCGGCTATTACCAGGGCACGGTCGACGGTAAGATCGGGCCGGGCACGCGCAAAGCCATCAAGGCCTTCCAGAAAGACAATGGTCTCACGGCGGACGGTGTTGTCGGCCGCACGACCTGGAACAAGCTGAAGGTCTACGCCAGCGACGTAAAGTAATTTCGGTTCTTAAAAAATCCGTCCCTTCTCACGGGGGGACGGATTTTTTTTCTCCCCAAACGGCGCACAGCAGTGCTAATGCGCCGTTGTATCGTGCGTGCCGCATGTTAGACTTATCCTGCGGGACGGATAAAGAGACTCTAAGGAGCGGCCATGCAGAAAATCGACTTCGACGGCCTCCACGGCGTATCCGCCGGCAAGCATCTTTATCAATTCTACAAAAACACCGAAGACTACCTTCGCATCCTCACCGCTTACTTTGCTGCGGGGCTTGAAAAAGGCGACGCCTGCCTGTGGCTGGCTTCGGAAAAGACGGGGCTGGAAAAAGTCCGCGAGGCCGCAGAGCAGATGATTCCGAACGCGGCGCGCCACCTGGCCGCAGGGCGCCTGGAGATCCGTTCCGCCGAGAGCTGGTATCTGACGAAAGGCCGTTTCGACGAAGCCCGCGCGGCCGACAACGCGCGCGTCTATATCGCGGAGAAACGCGAAGCCGGCTTCAAGACCTTCCGCGGCGCGGGCGACATGGCCGCGATTCCTCACCAGGATTGGAACAGCGTCTGGCCTTACGAAAAAAAGATCGACGCTTTCGTCAAAGGCAATCTCATCACCGGCCTGTGCGCTTACCCCATCCTCGAATGCGCCATTTCCGACACGCGCAAAGTGCTCGAGCTGCACGACGGCGTGCTGGTCGGGAAACTTTGAGCGCTCCGCGTATTTGATGTTTCATTCGCCGCGGCGTCCCTGATACAATGCCCACCATGCTTTCCTTCTTCGCGTATCCTTTTCTATTTCTGGCCGTCTCCCTCTGGCCGTTTTCTTCGGCGCCCAAGCCGGAAATCAAAAAATCCTCGATGGTCATTCCCGCGGACCTCTCACAAATCAGCCATATCCGCATCCTGGTCGTGGAAAACGCGTCTTCGGTGAAAGTGAACACCGTGAGCCCTTATCAGGTCTGGGACGGCGAAGGCCATAAGCTTTTTTCCGGAACGAAGATTGTCGCCACGACGCTGCGTCCCGCGGCGCGCGGCATTCAGATGGGCAAGCAAATCCTTCCCGCGCACACGGTGCGCATCGAACTGACAGGCGGAGGGGAGATCTCAGTCGGCGACGGCCGGTACGCGCATGCGATTTCCGTCGTCCGGAATCCGGACGGCAAACTCGACGTCATCAACGAAGCGCCGGTCGAAGAATACCTGAAAGGCGTGCTCCCGAAAGAGGTCAGCGCCCGCTGGCCGCCCGAGACTTTGAAGGCCCAGGCCGTTGCCGCGCGGACCTACGCGCTCTTCAAGGCGATCGAAAATAAGGACGAGCCTTACGACGTGGAAGCCGACGTCAAAAGCCAGGTGTACGGCGGACGGCACTCCGAGCATCCGATCACAAACCAGGCCGTGGAAGACACGCGGGGCGAGGTGATGACCTACCAGGGCAAACTCTTTCCCGGTTTTTTCCATTCCACGTGCGGCGGACACACGACACGCGCGGATGCGGTCTGGCCCATCGAAAAGCATCCCGTCCTGATGGGCGTGGCCTGCCGGTTCTGCCAGGGATCCAAACATTACCGCTGGAGCCAGAAATTCACGACGGCCGAAATTGATGCGGCGCTCAAAAAAATGGGATTCGCGATTTCCGGTCTGATGAACGTCGCGGCCGTGGATTTCGACACCTCAGGACGCGCGGACAATTTCCTCATCAAATACCGTTTTGGCCAGCGTAAGATTTCCGCGGTGGACTTCCGCATGTTCATGGGATCGTACAAATTCAAAAGCACGATAATCAAATCGATCGAACCCGTCGAAGGCGGCTTCGTGTTTAAGGGCCGGGGCTGGGGCCACGGCGTGGGCCTGTGCCAGTATGGCTCCAAGCAGCTGGCCGACCTGGGCTATACGTATAAGCAAATCCTGGACTACTATTATCCCGGACAGGTCCTGAAGCATCTGGACCTCTGATCCGCCTCAAAAACCCGCCTAAAATAGAAATAGACCGGATTTTCGATTTCTCCTATCATAATGGGCTACTTTTGATAGTCCGGTCCCCAACCGATGCCTGCACTTATGGTGGTGCGCCCGCACCCGCGCTGGTTGCGCGGGTACGGTCCCGTCTCGGGCCAAAGAAGCCCTCGCGGGAAAGCGCAAACCTCGGATTGAAATCTTATTGTAGTTTGCGCCCGTAGCTCAATTGGATAGAGCGTCAGCCTCCGGAGCTGAAGGTTCCGCGTTCGACCCGCGGCGGGCGCGCCATTGTATATTGCTTTGCAAGAGAGCCGCGGCCTTTTGCGGATTTTTAGAGACCCAAAACTATGGAACCCACTTCAAAACCCAATTCCACCGTATCCGCCAAAGTAACGCGAATTTTCAACATCGCCCTCATGGTGGTGATTGCCGCTATCCTTTTGTCCTCCGCCGTCTGGATCAGCCGCTGGCTCGAAGAAGCGCGCATCCTGAGCAAAATCGTGGAGCGGCTTTCCGCGGATTCGCGCATCGCGGAAGTGCTCGTCACCAAAAGCGAATACGACGAGCTGGCCCAGAAGGTGGAGACCACGATCAAATTCCTGGAATACGACGCGGCCGGGAACCCGCTGCCCGCCAAGTATTTCACGTTCCGCGGCAACGTCATCCAGTTCCAGTCGCTGGTCGTCCGTTTCGAAGACAAGTGGGTGAAAAAAGGCGACAAGCTCCGGGGGCGCAGCGCGTATCTTTTTCTCAAGGCTTTTGTCCTGAACGGCCCCGAGACGCAGGAATTCGAGATCACGCCCGCGCGCGAAATTCCCGCGGGCTACAAAGTGCCGCAGGTGAATTCCGAATTCGAGAACAAGCTGTGGGAGAATTTCTGGGACTACGCTCTGAACCCGAACGCCCGCAAGGCCGAGGGCATCAAGAACGTCCAAATCGAGGCGCCCGGCTCCATCTTCGTGCCGGGCACGATTTACACGCTGCGCATCGAGCATGACGGAGGCATCCGGATCGATTCGCAGCCCCTCCCCGAGATCGTCAAAGGAGAACATCTCTAACCATGCCCGTAACCCTTGCAGAGCATTCCCCGGCAGGGGAGACGGACCGCCGCCTTTCGAGTTATGATTACGACCTTCCGCCGGAACTCATTGCCGCGCATCCTCCGGAAAAGAGGACCTCCGCGCGCCTGATGAAAATTGGGCGGGAGACGGGCGCCGTGGAGCACCGCCGCTTCGGCAATGTCGCGGATTTTTTGAAAGCCGGCGACGTGCTCGTCCTGAACGATACGAAAGTGATTCCCGCGCGGCTCCTGGGGCGGAGGCCCACGGGCGGGAAAGTCCAGGCGCTGCTTTTGAAAGAGACGGGGCCGGACCGCTGGGAAGCGCTGCTCAAGCCCTCGGGCCGCATCGCAAAAGGCCAGGTGCTCGCGTTCGAAGGAAAAGGCGTGACGCTGGAAGCGCGCGTCGATGACGAGCCCGCGGAACACGGCGTGCGCACGCTTGTTTTTCCGGATCCGGATTTCCGCAAAAAGCTCGAAATCGTCGGACACATGCCGCTGCCTCCTTATATTGAAAGAGAAGACACCGACCAGGACCGCGAAGATTATCAAACAGTTTTCGCGCGCGCGGAAGGCGCGGTGGCCGCGCCCACGGCCGGCTTGCATTTCGACAAGCCGCTCCTGGAAACGCTGCGCCAAAAAGGCGTGGAGATCGTTTTCATCACGCTGCATACCGGCTACGGCACGTTCCAGCCGGTTTACGAGGAAGACGTCACGCAGCACGAGATGTTCGAAGAGTTTTATTCGATCGACGCCGCCGCCGCGGAAAAAATCAACGCGGCCAAGCGCGAAAAGCGGCGCGTCATCGCCTGCGGCACCACGACCGTACGCGCGCTGGAATCCGCGGCGCGGGAAGGCTCGCTTCAAGCCGGGCAGGGGCTCACGCGGATTTTTATTTATCCGCCGTATGCGTTCCGGGTGATGGACGGGCTCATCACCAATTTTCATCTGCCGAAAAGCACGCTGCTCATGCTGGTGGCCTCGTTCCTCGGCCGCGAAAAAATGATGGCGGCTTATCATGAAGCGGTGCGGGAAAAATACGCCTTTTACAGTTACGGCGACGCCATGGTGATCTTATGATCGAAGAAGGCAAATTGAAACTCGCGGAACCCGGCTTTGGCTACGAGCTCGAGACCCGCAGCCCCGAAGGCCACGCGCGCGCGGGCCGGGTGCGCACGCCGCACGGAGAGTTCGAGACGCCGGTCTTCATGCCCGTCGGCACCCAGGCCACGGTCAAAGGGCTCCTTCCCCGGGACATCGAGGACACGGGCGCCCAGATCATCCTCTCGAATGCCTACCACCTTTACATACGTCCGGGAATCGATATAATCAAAAAACTCGGCGGCCTGCACCGTTTCATGGGCTGGAACCGCCCGATCCTGACCGACAGCGGCGGCTACCAGGTTTTTTCGCTGAGCCGGCTGCGCCAGATCGCCGAGGAAGGTGTCCGGTTCCATTCGCATTTCGACGGACGCGAGATTTTTCTGACGCCTGAGAGCGTCATGGAAATCCAGGAAGCGCTCGGCAGCGACATTGCCATGATCTTCGACGAATGCCCCCCGCCGACGCGCGACAAGGAACGGGTGAAGAAGGCCTGCGGCATCACGTACCGGTGGGCGCAGCGGGCGAAGAAAAGGCACCGCCTTCCGGGCCAGGCGCTTTTCGGCATCGTGCAGGGCGGGATTTTTCCGGACCTGCGCCGCGAGAGCTTGGACCAGATGCTGGAAATCGGTTTTGACGGCTATGCGCTCGGCGGCCTTTGCGTGGGCGAAAGCAAGGAAGACACGCGGCGCGTCCTGCAGGAAATCGTGCCGCGCATGCCCGAAGACAAGCCGCGGTACATGATGGGCGTGGGCACGCCGATCGATTTTCTGGAAGCCGTGGACGCGGGCGCGGACATGTTCGACTGCGTGAATCCCACGCGCTACGGGCGCAACGGCACTGCGTTTACGGCGACGGGGCTGTGTGTCGTGCGCAACGGCAAATATAATGAAGACCCGGATCCGATCGAAGAGGGCTGCGCGTGCTACGCCTGCCGCCATTTTTCGAAAGGGTATCTCCGGCATTTGTTCAACGCGGAGGAAATGCTGGGGCCCCAGCTTGTTTCCATCCACAACGTCCATTTTTTCGTCACGTTTCTGAAAAAAATACGCGAGGCCATCCTCGCCGGCACCTTCCGGTCGTTTCAGAAAAATTTTCTGAATAATTTCGACCCTGAGTGCCGATAAATAGAAGCCATAAGCCTCTGCCGAGGCCCAAATCACGGAGCAGACCATGTTTGAACAGATCGCATACGCAGCCGAGACCGCAGCCCAGCCCGCGGGACAAGCCGCAAGCCCCATCGCCCTCTTTTTCCCGTTTTTCATCGTTTTCGGCATCATGTATTTTCTCGTGTGGCGTCCGCAGCAGAAGCAGCGCAAAGACACGGACAAAATGATCGAAGAGTTGAAGAAAGGCGACAAGATCATCACCGCCGGAGGCATCCTCGGCGTGGTGACCAGCATTCAGAAAGATTACGTGGTCATGAAAGTCGGCGACAACGACAGCACCAAAATGGAAGTTCTAAAGTCCGCGGTTACCGGACTCAGGGAATAAGGGGAATCTATGGGGAAATATTATAAATGGAAGGTCCTGCTCATCATTGTCGTGTCGGCGGTGTCGATCTGGCTTGCCTACCCGCCCAGTCAGAAGATCAACCTCGGCCTTGACCTCCAGGGCGGCATGCAGCTCCTGCTGCAGGTCGAACTCGACAAAGTGCCGCAGGAGGCGCGCAAGGATGCGACCGAACGCGTCACGGAAATTATCCGCAACCGTATCGACGAGCTCGGCGTTCGCGAACCGACCATCACCAAGCAGGGCAGCCAGTACGTGGTGGTCCAGCTTCCCGGCGTCACCGACCGCGAGCGCGCAAAACAGATCGTGGGTAAAACCGCGCACCTGGAATTCAAACTGGTCGAAGATGATCCGGACCTGAACAAGAAGGCCGACGAGGGCAATGTCCCGCAAGGCTATGAACTGCGGGAAGTCCAGGAAAACAACGGCGGCTCCAGCAACCTTCTCCTGAAATCCGACGCCTTGCTCACCGGCGATCATCTGACTAACGCCTGGGTGGGCTTCGGCCAGCTCGGCGAGGCAAACGTCCAGATCCAGTTCGACAAAGCAGGCGCGAAGCAATTCGACCAGGTCACGTTCCAGAATACGGGCAAACGCCTGGCCATCGTGCTGGACGAGAAGGTGCATTCGGCGCCCGTTATCCGCGACCGCATTCCGAATGGTCAGGCCGTGATTTCGGGCAATTTTACATCCGAAGAGGCAAACGACCTTTCGCTTGTTCTGCGTGCCGGCGCTTTGCCTGCGCCGGTCAAGATCATCGAAGAACGTACCGTCGGTCCGACTCTCGGCCAGGACTCAATTCAAAAAGGCGTGCGGGCCGGCCTTGTGGGCGCGCTGCTCGTCTTTATCTTCATGCCGCTGTATTACCTGATTGGGGGACTGATCGCGGATATCGGCCTGATCGTTTACTCGCTGATGATCCTGGGCTCGCTGGCTGCGTGCCATTCCTCGCTGACCCTTCCGGGTATTGCCGGCTTCATTTTGTCGATCGGCATGGCCGTTGACGCCAACATCCTGATTTCGGAAAGGATGCGCGAAGAAATGGAGCTGGGCAAGGGCGTGCGCGCCGCGATTTCCGCGGGCTACCACCGCGCGTTTGCCGCCATTCTGGACTCCAACATGACCACCTTCATCACGGCGGTCATCCTCTTTTTCATCGGCACCGGGCCGGTCAAAGGCTTTGCCGTCACGCTCGGCCTTGGTCAGATCGCGAGCATGTTCTCGTCGCTGACCGTCACTCGCGCGGTTTTCGATTTCCTGGCCTATCGCAATCCCAACATGAAGCTTCCCATGATGAAGCTGCTCGGCGTCACGGACATCCGCTTTTTGAAAGGCCGCTACCTGGCCTACGGGTTTTCGGTCCTCACGCTGGGGCTGGGCGTTTTCGCATTTACGTCACGGGGGCAGAGCAATTTCGGCGTGGAATTCACGGGAGGCACGCTCATCCAGATGAAATTCCAAAAAGCGATCGATGCCTCCGACCTGCGCGATGCCCTGGAGAAAAGCGGGGTCAGGGATCCTTCGCTGCAGCCTTACGGTAATCCGGACGACCATGAATTCGTCGTCAAGACCCGCGAGGCCGGCACGCAAAAAATCGAAGCGGCCATGAATTCGTTCGGCGACAATAAAGGCGAAATCATGCGGGTTGACGAAGTCGGTCCGACCGTCAGCGGTGACCTGAAGGTCAAGGCCCTGTGGGCGATTTTCTGGTCGTCGCTGGGCATTCTGGTCTACCTTGCCGTGCGCTTCGAGTGGAAATTCGCGACGGCCGCGGTCGTCGCGCTGCTGCACGACACGCTTTTTACGTTCGGCATGTACGTCATCAGCGGCCGCGAAATCAACCTCTCCACGGTGGCGGCGGTGCTGACGATCATGGGCTATTCGGTCAACGACACCATCATCACCTTTGACCGCGTGCGTGAAAACCTGAAAGCGGTCCGCAAAAAATCCTTTGCCGAAATCGTGGACCTCAGCATCAACCAGACGCTCGGCCGCACGATCCTGACCAGCTTGAACGTGCTGTTCGGCGCCCTGGCGCTGTTCCTCTTCGGCGGCGGCGGCATCAACGATTTCGCGTTCATCCTCTGCATCGGATTCTCCGTCGGCATTTACTCCACGGTGTTCGTGGCCTCGGCCCTTCTCGTGGACATGAAAGCGCGCAAATAGGCTCCAGGGGCGGGCCGCTCAAACGGTCCGCCCCTGTTTTTTGGTTCTTCCCTCCCGCATTTTGAGGTAAAATCCGTCCATGGATTTGCCTCTGGCTTCCGACCTTTCCTACAGTGCCCGTTTCCTCGAGCTCCTCAAACTCCGCGGCCTCAGCCGTCCCGAAGAGATCGAATCCTTTCTGAAGGCCGAACTGGACGCGCTTCTCGACCCCTTCGAGATGCGCGGCATGCGTGAGGCCTGCGACAGGATCCGCCGGGCCGCCGAAGCGGACGAAAAAATCTTCATTCATGGCGATTACGACGTGGACGGCGTGACCGGTGCCGCGATCGTGGCGCGCACGCTGGAGCTGCTGGGCCTGCGTCCGCGTGTTTTCCTGCCGCACCGCGCCGAAGACGGCTACGGCGTGAGCCTGCGCGCGATCCAGAATGCGGCGAAAGAAGGATTCAAAATCCTCATCACGGTCGACTGCGGCATCACGGCCCGCGAGCAAATCACCTTTGCCCGCGAAAACGGCATGGACGTCATCGTCATCGACCACCACAAGATTCCCGCCGAAGGCGTGCCGCCCGCGCACATGATCCTGAATCCCCTGCAATCCGATTGCGGCTATTCGTTCAAAGAACTTTCCGCCGCGGGCCTGGCCTTCAAATTGAGCCAGGCGCTTTTAGGAGAAAGGGCCTTTGCCTTTCTCGATCTTGCTGCCGTGTCCACGGTCTGCGACGTGGCGCCGCTCCGCCTGGAAAACCGCGTGATCGTAAAAAATGGGCTGAAACTTTTGTCGAGCCGGACGCACCTGGGATTTAAAGCCCTGGCCGAAGCCGCGAAGATGGGCCGGAAAGAAGTCGACGCCGGGCATATCGGTTTCGTGTTCGGGCCGCGCATCAATGCGGCAGGACGCATGAGCTCGCCGGAAATTTCGCTGCGCCTCCTCCTCACGGAAAGCGAAAAAGAGGCGAGAAGCCTGGCCGCGGCGCTCGAAGAGGAAAATAAGTGCCGGCAAAGGGAAGAGCGGCAGACGGTCAGGGAAGCGGTGAGCGACGTGGAACGCACCGTGAATTTCAGCCGCGACCGCGTGATCGTGGCCGCCAAGCGGGGCTGGCATCAGGGCGTCATCGGCATCGTGGCCGCGCGGCTTGTCGACAAATACCACCGGCCCGCGGTCGTCATCGCCATGGAAGAAAACGGCATCGGGAAGGGCTCCGGCCGCTCGATCAAACAGTTTAATCTTTATCAGGCGCTGGCCGAGTGCAAGGAGCTGTTCGAGGAATTTGGCGGGCATCCGCAGGCCGCGGGGCTTTCGATCAAGAACGAAAACGTGGACGCCTTCCGTAAGAAGATCAATGACTACGCGCGCGAAAGCACGGCCGCGGAAATTTTCATCCGCCAGATCGAAGCGGACATGGAACTGGTCTTCGGCGATTTGACGCCGGCCTTCCTGCGCGAGCTGGAGCTTCTGGAGCCGTACGGCATGGGAAATCCGCGTCCCGTTTTCATGACACGCGGCGCGGAAGTCAAAACCGCGCCCATGGGGCTGACACCCAGCCGCTTTCAGTTTTACGCAACCCACGGCAGTACGGTTTTCGAAGTTCAGGCTACCGAAATCGAAGAGTCACCGTCTTCAAGCCTCCTGCGCCGGCTGCAAAAGGGAAAAAACATCGAAATGGCTTATACCGTGAAGCGCAAGCTGTGGGACGGAGTCGAAAGAGTTATTCTGGAAGCGAAAGAGATCCGGCTGCTGGATGAAGGAGAGGGGAACGCTTAAGCGGCGGTTTTGGCCGCGGCAAGCTTCTGAAGAGCGGCTTTGCGATGACCCACGGCTTTTCTGACCTTGCCCGCCTGGAGGCAGGAGGCGCAGGCCCAAATGCTGCGGACCGTACCGTTCAAAAGAATCGCCTTCACCTTCTGGAGGTTGGGGAGAAAGCGGCGGCGCGTGATGCCGGTCGTCTTCTTACCGATACCGCCGGTCTTTTTGGCAAGACCGCGGCGGGCAATGGAACGGCCGACAATGGGTTTTTTATCGCAAACGAAACAGTGCTGCATAGGCCCAGCATTATAGCGGCAAGATCATCCTTGGCAAGCTGTTTTTTCTGTTATATACTCAACCCTCTCTACGAGGGGGCTTTATGAGAGATAAAGCGAAGGACGCCGCGGGTTTGAAAGCGGTGGAGTTTGAGTTTTTTGCTCCCGAAGCCAAGGAAGTTCGATTGGCGGGCGGTTTTAACCTCTGGAATCCTGAAGCGACCCCCCTCAAGAAGTCCAAGAACGGAAAGTGGAAGGCGACCTTGCATCTTGAGCCGGGCCGGTACGAATACCGGTTCTGGGTCGACGGGGACTGGCAAAACGACCAGCGTACCGTGGAATGCGTCCCCAACCCTTTCGGAACCTGGAATTGTGTTCTGACAGTTCAATAGCCGGGTTCCCAAATACCTAAACAACCATGAAAATCGTTTCCGTGGCGTCCGAAATGGCGCCGTACGCAAAAACTGGCGGCCTGGCCGATGTGGCGGGCTCACTCACGAAGGAACTCCGCTCGCTGGGGCACGAAGTCGCGGCCTTTCTGCCGCGCTACAAGAGCGTCCAGCTCGAGAAGTACAAATTCCAGCTCGTGATCGAGCGGCTGGAAATCGTGATCGGCAGCCAGCGCGAGACCTGCCGCGTTTTCCAGCGCGTGGACGACGGCGGCGTGACGGTCTACGTCATCGACCATCCCGAATATTTCCAGCGCGACAACCTCTACGGCACCGCGCTCGCCGACTATCCGGACAACGACACGCGCTTCACCTTTTTCCAGAAAGCCGTCCTCGAAACGCTGAAGCAGACCGGCTTTTCGCCCGACATCATCCACTGCCACGACTGGCAGACCGGCCTGATCCCCGTTTTCCTGCGGACCCTTTATGCCAAGGACCCGGCGTTCAAGAAAACGAAGACGGTCTTCACCGTGCATAATCTCGCGTACCAGGGCAATTTCCCGCCGGACTCGCTGCCGATGACGGGCCTGAGCTGGGACGAATTCAAGTTCGACCGGCTGGAATTTTACGGCAAGGTCAGCTTCCTGAAGGGCGGCCTGGTTTACGGCGATGCCGTGACGACGGTCAGCGAGCGCTATGCGCGCGAAGTGCAGACGAAAGAATTCGGCTGCGGCCTGGAAAATGTCATTGCCTCGCGCAAGGATCACCTGCACGGCGTTCTGAATGGCATCGACTACAACGAATGGAATCCCGAAACCGATCCGGACATCACGGAAAAGTACAACCTTGCGAAGATCGACCGCAAGATCCCGAATAAACTCCTGCTGCAAAAAGAAAACGGTTTCAAGGTCGATTCGCGTACGCCGCTGGTCGGCATCATCTCGCGGCTCATCGACCAGAAGGGCATGGACATTCTGATTCCCGCCCTCGATGAAATGACGAAGCTCGGCCTGCAGTTCGTGCTGCTCGGCACCGGGGACGAAAAATACCACAAGATCCTGCGCGACCTCGCGAAGAAGAACAAGGAACAGCTCGGCATTCACATTGTCTTCGATCCGAAAATGGCCAAGGCCATTTACGCCGGAGCCGATCTCTTCATCCTGCCGTCGTATTACGAACCGTGCGGCCTGGCCCAGATGATCGCGCTGCGCTACGGCACGATCCCGGTGGTGCGCGCGACGGGCGGCCTTGCGGACACGATCCAGGAATTCAATTCCAAGACGGGGAAGGGCAATGGGTTTCTGTTCGAGGAATATTCCACGCCCGCGTTCCTCGATGCCCTGAAGCGCGCGCTCCGCGCTTACGAAGACCGCGCCGTGTGGACCGTGCTGACGAAAAACGCGATGGAATCCGATTTCTCCTGGACCGCTTCCGCCAAGAAGTACCTTCAGATTTTCGAGTCCATCCGGCAGGGAAAGATCCGAAGCTCGGACAAATAAGGTCCCCTCACAAAGGTGAAACATGCAAGACGTTCTAAAAATAGGAAAGTACGACCTGTCTTCGCGCCTGATCATCGGCACGGGCAAGTATGCGACGATGGAGCTCATGGTGCGCGCTCTGGAGGCCTCGGGCTCGGACATGATCACGGTGGCGATCGGCCGCGTGAATCTCGAGAACCGCTCCGAAAAAAATATTCTGGATTACCTGGACCGGGACAAGTACAAGATTCTGCCCAACACCGCGGGCGCTTATACGGCCAAGGACGCGATCCGAATTGCCCGTCTGGCAAGGGCGGCTGGCATTGGCGATCTCGTGAAGCTGGAAGTGATCGGCGATCCCAAGACCCTCATGCCGGACACGGCCGCGCTTCTGGAAGCGACGCAGGTCCTCGTGGCGGAGGGCTTCACGGTGATGCCTTATACGAATGACGACCCGGTCATGGCAAAAAAATTGGAAGACGCAGGCGCTGCGTGCGTGATGCCGCTGGCCGCTCCGATCGGCTCGGGACGCGGCGTGCAGAACAAGCTCGCGTTGAAATTCGTGCTGGAAGCGGTTTCTTGCCCGGTGATCGTGGACGCGGGCGTCGGCACGGCATCTGACGCCGCCGTTTGCATGGAGCTCGGCGCGGACGGCGTTCTGATGAATACCGCCATTGCCGCGGCGCAGGATCCGGTGCTCATGGCGCAGGCCATGCGCGAAGCCGTCTCCGCCGGGCGCAAAGCGTTCCAGGCAGGGCGCATGCCCATGAAAGATTATGGTTCGGCCTCGAGCCCGCAAGAAGGCCTTGCCATGAAATCGGGAGCCTAACCCGTTTCTTTTTTCATTCCCTTAAATCAAACTGAGAGAGCGTATGTATAAAATTCTGGTATTTCCCGGAGACGGCATCGGCGTGGAAGTGACGAAGCAGGCGCTGCGCGCGGTCCGCAAGCTGGGCGAGATGTTCCATCTGGTCTTCGAAGTGGAAGAAGAGCTGCTCGGCGGCGCGTCGATTGACAAGCACGGCGTGCCTCTGACCGAAGCCGCGCTCAAAAAAGCGCAAAATGCGGACGCGGTTTTCCTCGGCGCCGTGGGCGGCCCGAAATGGGACAATGTGGAAAACGCGAAGCGTCCGGAAAAAGGACTGCTGGGCCTGCGCAAAGGTCTCGAAGTGTTCGCGAATCTGCGTCCCGTGAAACTCTTGAGCGACCTGCACCGCAACTCGACGCTGAAAGAAGAAGTCGTGAAAGGCCTGGATTTCGTGATCGTGCGCGAATTGTGCGGCGGCATTTATTTCGGCGAGCCGCGAGGCGTCACGGCGCTTCCCGGCGGCGGCGAAAAAGGCATCAACACGGAAGTTTATACGACGCCGGAAATCGAGCGCATCGCCGTGAAGGCATTCGAGCTCGCGCG
>DATJFP010000037.1 GCA_035495615.1 Verrucomicrobiia bacterium
CTTGTGGAACATCCGCAAGGGCCTGTTCCCGTCGGTCGGCGCCATGCGCGAGAGCGGCACGACCGTCATCATCGAAGACGTGTGTTTTCCCGTGGAGCGGCTCGCGGAGGCGGCGTCCGCGCTCGAAGAGCTGCTGCAAACCCACGGCTACATGGACGCCATCGTGTTCGGGCATGCCCTGGAAGGCAACCTTCATTTTGTTTTCAAGCAGGATTTCAACAAGGCTGCGGAAGTGCGCCGCTATGGCGATTTTATGGACGCGCTGACCAAACTCGTGGTGCAGCGTTTTGACGGCGCGCTGAAAGCCGAGCACGGAACAGGGAGGAACATGGCGCCGTTCGTGCAGCGGGAATGGGGCGCGGAGGCGTACGACCTCATGAAGGAGATCAAGGAAATCTTCGACCCGGAAAATCTGCTGAACCCCGGCGTGATCTTGAATCCGGATCCTCGCGCGCACTTGAAAGACCTGAAGCCGCTGCCGGTCGCGCACGAGGCCGTGGACAAATGCACCGAATGCGGCTTTTGCGAGCGGCATTGCCCGTCGCGGGACCTCACGCTCACGCCGCGTCAGCGTATCGCGGTGTACCGGGAAGTCAAACGCCTCGAAAAAACGGGGGAGAACCCCCGCCGCCTGCGCGATTTCGCGCGCGCTTTTTCGTACGCGGGAGAAAAAACCTGCGCGGCCGACGGGCTTTGCTCGCTATCCTGTCCCGTGGGCATTGACACGGGAAAGCTGGTCAAATCGCTGCGCGCGGAAAATCATTCCTGGGCCGGGCGCCTGGCCGCGGCTTGGGCGGCCCGCCACATGGCAGGCGCCGCCGCGGCCGGCCGCTTCGTTCTCGGCGCGGCTGGAAAGTTTTTGCCGTCCTCTTTTTCCTGGCTGCCGCGGCCTGCGAAGCCGCTTGTGCGCCGGACGAACATGCGCGATCCCGTGGTTTATTTTCCCAGCTGCGCGTCGCGCGTTTTCGGCGCCTACCGCGGCGCTTCGGAAAGCCCGGACCTGATCCGGCGCACGGAATCCCTTTTGGACAAGGCGGGTTACGACGCGTTTTATCCCGAAGGCGCGGATGGGCTTTGCTGCGGCCTTGCGTTTGCGAGCAAGGGCTTCGAGAGCCTCGCGCGGGAAAAAGCAGCGGAGCTCGCGGCCGCGCTGGAAGCCGCGTCCGCGGGCGGGCAATTGCCGATCCTGTTCGACACCACGCCGTGCCTGCAGCGCCTGCGTGATTTTCAGAACTCCGCGGGAAATCCCGGACAAAAAAAACTTCCGCTCCATGACATAGCGGAGTTTGCGCGGCTTTATTTGAAGCCCCGGCTTCATTTTTCGCCGGTCCACGAAACCGCGGCCTTGCACCTCACCTGCAGTTCCCTTAAGATGGGGCTGGATGCGGCCCAGAAAGAAGCGGCAGGGTGGTGCGTGGAAAAACTCGTGCTGCCTGAAACCGGCTGCTGCGGCGTCGCGGGCGACAAAGGATTTTTCGTTCCGGAAATTTCGCGGTCCGCGCTGCGAGGCCTGAAAGAAAAGCTGGGCGGCGCCGCAAACGGTTATGCGACAAGCCGCACCTGCGAGATGGGGCTGACGCGCCACAGCGGCATTTTTTACGAATCGCTCGCTGTTCTCCTCGACAAGGCGTCGTCGCCCGCGAAAAGCGGTTCCGGAAAAAGGAAGAAGCAGCATGCCTGACAAACCGGTCGTGCGCATCGAATACTGCACCCAGTGCCGCTGGCTCTTGAGGGCGGCCTGGATGGCGCAGGAACTCCTCACGACTTTCGAAGAGGAATTGGGCGGTGTCACGCTGGTGCCGGGCAAAGGCGGAATTTTCAACGTGCAGGCAAACGGCAAGCTCGCATGGGACCGGAAAACCGAAGGGCGTTTTCCGGACATCAAGGAATTGAAGCAGCGCGTGCGCGACCTCGCGGCGCCGGGAAAAGAGCTGGGCCATTCCGACGCGCCCGCTCGGGGAGGATAAATGGAAAAAGCGACTTTTGCGGCCGGATGTTTCTGGGGCGTCGAAGCCAACTTTCGACGGGTGAAGGGCGTGGCGTCCACGCAGGTTGGCTATACGGGCGGCACGCTCAAAAATCCCACATACGAATCCGTGTGCACGGACACGACGGGCCACGCCGAGGCCGTGGAAATCGAATTCGACCCGAAGCTCGTGCGTTACGAAGACCTCGTGGAATTTTTCTGGACCATCCATGATCCGACGACCGTGGACCGACAGGGGCCGGACGTGGGCAGCCAGTACCGGTCCGCGATTTATTTTCATACACCGGAACAGGAGAAGATCGCGAAGGCGTCGAAAGAAAAGCTCGATGCCTCGAAAAAATTCCGGCATCCCGCGGCTACGGAAATCGCTCCCGCCTCCACGTTTTACCGCGCTGAGGAATACCACCAGCAATACCTGCAGAAGCGCGGGCTGTTCAACTGCCATTAGGAGGTTTTATGATCACCCTCAGACCTTCCCGGGAACGCGGCCATTTCGCACACGGCTGGCTCGACACCTATCATTCTTTTTCCTTCGCGGACTATCATGATCCCGAACACATGGGCTTCCGCAAGCTGCGCGTCATCAACGAAGACAAGGTGGCGCCGGGCGAGGGATTTCCGCCGCATTCGCATCAGAACATGGAAATCATCACCTACATCCTGCAGGGCGGGCTGCAGCACAAGGACAGCATGGGGAACACGTCGGTGATCCGGCCGGGGGAAGTGCAGCGCATGAGCGCGGGGACGGGCGTGACGCACAGCGAATACAACCCGTCGCCGAAAGAACCGGTGCATCTCCTGCAGATCTGGATTTATCCGGGAAGGCCCGGACTTCAGCCCGGCTACGAGCAAAAGCTTTTCGAACCGTCGGGAAAGAAGAACAAACTCCGGCTTGTCGCTTCACCGGACGGGCGGGACGGTTCGGTGACTGTGCATCAGAATGCGTGCATGTATGACGCCGCGATCGAACCGGGCAAAAGCGTGAAGCATGCGCCCGAAGCCGGGCACGGCCAGTGGATCCAGATCACGCACGGCGAGCTGAAGCTGAACGGCCAGAAACTTGGGCCGGGTGACGGCGCTGCCGTCGAAGGCGAGAAAGCGCTGACCTTCGAGAGCGACAAGGGCGCGGAATTCATCCTGTTCGACCTGGAGTAGGAGAAAACATGGAAACCTTGAAGATTTTTGGTTTTGCCGGAAGCCTGCGCAAAAACTCTTTCAACCGCAGCGCGCTGCGCGCGGCGCAGGAGCTTGCGCCCGAAGGGGTGAAGGTCGAGACGTTCGAGCTGAACGGCATGCCTCTGTACAATGAAGACGACGAGGCCTCGCCCGCCGGGATCGTGACGCAGTTCCGGGAAAAGATCGCGGCGGCCGATGCCATCCTGATCGCGACGCCCGAATACAATTATTCCATCCCGGGCGTTCTCAAGAACGCGATCGACTGGGCCTCGCGGCCCTACGGCAAAGGCGCGCTCATGCGCAAGCCCGTGGCGATCATGGGCGCGTCTCCCGGCATGTTGGGCACGGCGCGCGCGCAGTACGACCTGCGCAAATGTTTCGTCTTTCTCGACATGTACTGCCTGAACCAGCCGGAGGTCATGATCCCGTTTGCCGCCAAGGCCTTTGACGCGGAGGGAAATGTGGCCGACGAAAAGGCGCGGGAAAAAATCAAGCAGCTGGTCGCGGCGCTGGCGGACTGGACGCGTAAACTGCGCAAGGGAGGGGTGCTTTGAAGGCACTGCGCAAAGGGCTTTACCGCCATTATAAAGGAAAGCTCTACGAAGTGATCGGCACGGCCCGCCACAGCGAGACGCTGGAAAAGCTGGTGGTCTACTACGCGCTGTATAAAACCCGCTACGGCGCTAAAAGCCTCTGGGCGAGGCCCGAAAAAATGTTCCGCGGCTCTGTCCTTGTCAACGGGCGCAAACAACGCCGTTTCCGCTACGCCGGCAAGGCTTAAGCTTTTTTTGACCGCGTTAAAATTCTCCCGGATTCAAACCTAAGAAAACTTACAATCCTGCCTGAATTTTCCCCAAGTCGAAAAGCGGGGCCCTTCTTTTCTCTCGCGCGACTATAATTAAGGAAGAAGCCCGGACCGGCCCCAGGTTCAGGCTTTGGCGTTTTTGCCGTAGTAGAAGGAAAGACGGGCCCTGGGCCATGACCGAGAAAAAGAAAATCCTGATGGTTGACGACGAGATGACGCTGGTTGCCATGATCGAGCGGCGGCTGAAGGCCAGCGGCTTTGACGTTGCCGTGGCTCATGACGGGGGAGCGGGGCTGAAAAAGGCGGTTTCCGAGAAGCCGGACCTTATCCTGCTGGATGTGATGATGCCGGGCATGAACGGTTTCGAGGTGCTGAAGGCGCTGAAGGAAAATCCGGAAACGGCCGGGATCAGCGTGGTCATGTTCACCGCGGGAACGGATCCTCAGGGCCAAAAGAAAGCCGCGCTGCTCGGCGCGGACGAGTACGTGAACAAATCCGCGTCTTTCGAAGACGTGCTTCAAAAGATCCGGATCCTGCTCTACGAGTCTTAACGCTCCGATACTTTCTGCTTGCCCGCCGTGATGACCGGCTCTTCGTCGATCTCGAGGTTTTCCGGATGAAGGTCCGGGTTCGTCAGGACTTTCCGGATTTCCTTGGAAGTGGACTGATAATACTTCGCGGCAGAGACCAGCGCGGCGCACGCTTCGTAGTTTTCCTCGATAAGCGCCCGCCTCAGGAGAAGCAGGGAAATGAACTTATTCTGAAGAATCGTTTCGTGTATCGTTCTAGCCGACATGGTGGACTCCTTTCTGCCTGCTTTTGAGAATGCACGTTTTGTGCCAACCGGAAGGGCACAAAAAAAGGGAGCTTTCATAAAAAAGTGCTAAAATAGGCAGCCATGCGACGCCGCATGCTCTGGAAATGTCAGCAGAACCTTACACAATTGTAAAAATCATGCCGCACCTGATACCCAAACCCGTTCAAATCAAGGCCTCGGGGAACAAACCGAAGCTGATCGAAGAATTTATAGGAAGGGTAGCGACCCGCACGTCCGGGATCAGCCTCGCGCGCATGAAAAGCCCTTCGGGATGGGTGGAACCCGGACAAACCCCTGAATTTGACGAGTACACGCTCGTCTTAAAAGGGACACTGCGGGTGACGTCCCGGGACGGCAGCACGGATGTGAATGCGGGACAGGCCGTCATCGTGCCCGCGGGCGAATGGGTCAAATACAGCACGCCGTTCCCGGAAGGGGCGGAATACATCGCGGTCTGCCTGCCCGCGTTTTCCCCCGAGACCGTGCACCGCGACGCGGATAAAGCCTGATGAAAACAGCCGATTTAGATTTCAACCAGATCTTCAAGCGCTTCGTGGAACACACCAAAGACTTGAAGACGTTGAGCGTGGCCACATGCGACGCGGGAAAGGTTCCGAATTCCGCGTCCAAAATGCTTGTCGACATCGCGCAGCCCAATCACGTTTATTTTCTGGATTACCGGATCACCCAGACGTATCGCAATCTAACGGAAAATCCGAAAGTCTCGGTCTCTTTCATGGACGACGCGCATTTCATCGGCTATCGGTTGACGGGCGGCTGCGATATCCTGGAAAAGGGCGAAGAGTTCGACGCGGTCCGGCAGAAGTGGGAGCGCCGGCTGATTTCTTATGAAGCCGACCGCATCCTCAAAAGAGTGATGGGGGAATACTCGGCACGCGACGCCGAAAACGTGATGCCGAAAGATTTCGTGATCATGAAGATTACGGCGACGGAGGCCGCTATCATCCGTCCGGACCGCGTTTTGAGGGGATCGTGATGGGATCAAGCGACGCCAAAGCCTGGATTTTCCTGGGGATTGCCGGCCTTCTGGAAGTGGCCTGGGCGCTCGGCCTGAAATGTTCGGAAGGCTTTACGCGGCCCCTGGCTTCCGTGCTGACGGTCGCCGGCATGATCGTGAGCTTTCTTTGCCTGTCGTACGCCCTGAAAAGCGTTCCGGTCAGCGTGGGCTACGCGGTCTGGACCGGCATCGGCACGGTAGGAACGGCGCTTGCCGGCATTTTATGGCTGAAGGAACCCGCGTCTTTTTTGCGCGCGGCTTCGATCGTGCTGATCGTCGCGGGAATCGCGGGCGTCAAAATATTCAAATGAGAGGTGCTTTATGACCGAGCGCGAAGTGATCCAGGACATTTTAGCCGGAGCCAAAGTCATTGCCGTGGTCGGCCTGTCGGACAAACCCGACCGCGACAGCTATCACGTGGCGCAGTACCTGCAGCGCCACGGTTACCGCATCATCCCGGTCAATCCCGCGGTCAAGGAAGTGCTGGGCGAGAAGGCCTACGCGAGCCTGGCCGAGGTTCCGGAAAAAGTGGATGTGGTCGATATCTTCAGGAAACCCGACGCGGTTCCGCCTATTGTGGACGAAGCCATCGCGGCCCGCGCCAAGACGGTGTGGATGCAGGAAGGCATCGTTCATCCCCACGCGGCGGAAAAAGCGCGCGCCGCGGGACTTAACGTGGTGATGGACCGCTGCATCTTAAAGGAACATTACGCGCTGACGGAAAGGAAACGGCCGTGAGCCTGCTGAGAAAAATCCCGTTCGGTCTTGCCGCGCTGCTGCTCCTGCCGCTTCGCCCGGCTTTTTCAGCGCCGACCCAGATCGTGGACGCCGGCGCGACGGAAGTCCGCGAGGAAAAACCCGCCGAACCCACGCCGCCCGCCGGCGATTCCACGGCCGCTGTTCCCGCAGTGTCCCAGGAACCGAAAAAACTGAAGTCGTGGCAGACCGAGCTCAACGAGGCCCGCGAGGATGCGGACCTCAGCACGCCCGAAGGCCGCAAGGCGTGGCGGCAGAAAAAGCGCGACATGCGCCATGAACGCCAGACGCATCTTGCGGAAGTGCGGGAAAAGCAGGCCAAGGCGCAATCGGACACGGCGCGCGAGGAAGCGGAGAAAAAGTCGCGCTCTTACGTCCAGCGCAACAAAGAAGCGCTGTCCGAAACGCTGAAAAGTTTTGAGATCCACGGAAACCAAAATAAAACCTGATAGTCGCGGACGGGGGAAACGATGAACAGATTCAGACGGGTGTGGGCGGCATTTTTTATCGCGGCGTGTTCCGGAGGGCTGTTCGCGGGTGCGGCCGCGGCTTCGGTGAAGGTGGAAGTGCCGATTCCGCCCCGCGCCGCAGCCGGCGTCATTTTTTACGCGCCGACCGCGTGGAACGAGCAAAAACCCGATTCGCGCCTGAAACTTTTCCAGTTCGAAGTGCCGTCCCCGGATCCCGCTTTCCAGAACGGGCAGATGGAAGTGCTCTACTTCGGACCTAATAAAGGCGGCACGGTGCAGTCGCACGTGGACCGCTGGAAGGCCGAATTTACGGAAACCGACAGAGGTTTTCCCCCGGTCAGCGACATGCGCACGGTCAATGGCCTGCGCGTCACCACCGTCCAGATCGAAGGCATTTACCAGAGCACCATGCCGGGCGCGGACCGCCTCCCGAAAAAAGACTGGGCCGTGGCCGGAGCCATCGTGGAAGGCCCGGAAGGCCTGCTTTTCTTCAAGATGAGCGGCCCCGTCGTCACGGTGCGTTCGGCGCGGCCCGTTTTTGACATGATGACGAGCAACATCAGACGGGAAAAGCCCGTTCCGCAGCCGTAAACATGAGCGAAAAAATTTTTTCCTCCGTCTTGTCGCGCGATCCGGATCCCCTGAAGGCCGTCGAAAACGCGGCCTCGAAAATCCTGAAAGACTTCCAGGACAAGAGCCGCGACGCCGCGCTCGTCTTTCTTTCAGAAGGCTACGCCGAGCTGGACGCGGCCGCGGTCATGGGCACGCTGCAGTCCCTCTTGTCCGTTCCCGTGCTCATCGGCTGCAACTCCAACGGCGTGATCGGCGACAAAAGCGAAATCGAAATGGAGCCCGCCCTTTCGGTGCTGGCCATGCATCTTCCCAACGTCAGGATCGTGCCGTTCACGCTTTCGCCGCACGAGATCGAAAGCCTGTCCACGGGAAAGGACCTCGTCGAAAACCTCGACATTTATCCGAACGATTCCCCAAAATTCCTGTGCTTCGCGGACCCGATGACCTGCGATGCCGCCAAGCTGCTCTTCCTTTTGAACGAAGGTTATCCGGGCCTGCCTGTCACCGGCGGGTTTGCGAGCGGCGGCATGGCGGCCGGCGCCGAAAACTGGATCGTGTTGAACGGCGACGTGAACCTGCGCGGCGCCGTGGGCCTGGCCTTCATCGGCGATGTGAGCTTCGAGACGCTGGTGTCCCAGGGATGCCGGCCGATCGGGGAGGCGCTTGCCGTGACCAAGGCCGAAGGAAACGTCCTGCAGGAGCTGGCGGGCAAGCCAGCGCTCGAGGCGTTCGGCGAAATTTATAAAAATCTGTCCCCGCTGGACCAGGAGCTCGCCCACCACTCGCTTTTCGTGGGGCTGGCCATGGACGAGACGCGCTCCTCGTTCAAGCGCGGCGACTTTCTCATCCGCAACATCATGGGCGCGGACCGCGCGAGCGGGGCGCTGGCTGTCGGCGAAAATCTGGTCATCGGCCAAACCCTGCAGTTCCAGCTCCGCGACGCAAAGGCCTCGACCGAAGACCTCGAGGCGCTGCTCAAGCTCATGCACCGCAAAGAAACGGTTTTGAAAGAGGCGGCGATTCTGGTGAGCTGCTGCGGGAGAGGCAAGGCCCTGTTTGGCCAGGCCGACCATGACGTGAAGCTGATCCAGAAATACCGCGGCCCGTTTCCCTTGGCCGGATTTTTCGCCAACGGCGAATTCGGTCCCGTGGAAGGAAAAAATTACGTGCACGGTTACACCTCCAGCCTGACCATCATCAGTTGACCGGATTTCCCGGGAACCGGAGGCCGGTGCTTATGGAAAAAAAACCGAAAATCCTGGCGCGCAGGACGATCTACGAAAGCGAGTGGCTCCGGGTCCATGCCGACCGCGTGGAGTTTCCCGCCGGCCGCATCGTCGAAGCCCATCACTGCGTCGAATTTCCCAAGAGCGGCGTCGGCGCCATCGTCACCAACGAGGCGGGCGATCTTCTGCTGATCCGCTCCTACCGCTACATTTTCGATTCCGTCGAATGGGAAATCCCCGCGGGCAGCTTCGAGTCGGACGAACCGGTGCTTGCCGCGGCCGAACGCGAGGCCCTGGAAGAAACCGGATATCAGACCACGGGCCACCGTCTTGCTTACACTTATTACCCCATGACCGGCATGTGCCGCAGCGTTTTCTATCTGGTCACATGCCGCGCGGCTGCCCACTCCGGCACGTTCGACGCGAACGAAGTGCATTCGGTGGCCTGGAAAACACGCTCGGAAATCCTGCGCATGCTGGAGCGCGGCGAGATCCGCGACGGTTTTTCGCTCACCGGGGTCTTTCTTTATCTTACGGGAGCGGATTTCCGCGCGGAAGAAGGGAAGCGATGAGCCTCGCCAAAATTTTATTTTCCAAAGGGCTTCGCGGCAAAAAGAATAAAGTCTTCGCCGCAGGGGTGGCCGTCGCGGCGTTTTTCATTGCGCGGGGCCTTTACAATCAGACCCTTTCTGCCCTCCTCGGCACCGCCCTCGGGCTTCCGTTCAAGGCCCAGCATTATCACCTGAAGCTCTCGCCCTTGGAAGTGGGCATCTACAACGTGGAGATCGGAAACCCGCCGGGGTTCTCGTCGCCGCACATGGCCGAGATACCGGAACTTTTCATCCGCATGGAGCCGGCGGACATCCTGAAAGGCCGCCTTCACATCCGTCAGGTGCGCTTCAATCTCAGCGAAGTCGTCGTCGAGCGCAATACGAAAAACCAGATCAACCTGCGCGAAGCCTCCAAACCCAGAAAGCCGCCCGCCAAGGCGCCGCAGCCCGGGCAGGACCATCCCGGACAACCGAAAAAGCCTTCGGTCAAACCGCCGCAGCTTCTCATCGACGAAGTGGTTTTCAGCCTGGGGACAGCGCAGTATGTCGAGACCACGGGCGGCCAGATGACGCAGCGCAACCTCGCATTGAACGTCCACGAATTGCGGCTGAAGAATGTGACCGATCCGGCGCAGCTCCTGTCGCAGGTGGTCGATATCATCATCGAGAAACTGGGAAGCCTGGCCGTTGGCTTCGAACTCAAAGGGCTGCAGCAAAAAGCGCAGCAGACAGTCTCGGACGCCATCCAGGCCGTATCCAACTGGAGCCGGCAATTCAGTGGGTAAAAAATCCGCCGCTACCGTCAATGCCAAAGTGTCTCGCGCAACCGCGGGAATTCCGCGGCGCGCGGCATTCCTGGCCGTCATCCTCCTGGCCGGAGCCGCGATCGTTTTCGGGCGGGTGAAGGATTTCGAATTCACCAACCTCGACGATTCGCTTTACATCGCGCGCAATCCGTACATCCAGGGCGGCCTGACCGCCGGCTCGCTTGGCTGGGCCTTCAGCGCGGACCTCTTCTACGATTCGCCGAACGCGGACCGCTGGCAGCCGCTGGTTTTCCTCTCGCGCATGGCCGACATCCAGTTTTTCGGGCTGAACGCGGGCGCGCATCACGTGGTGAATCTCGTTTTCCATGCGCTCAACATGATGCTTCTTCTCTGGTTTTTCAGGCGGCTGGGCGCGGATTTCTGGAAAAGCGCGCTGGCGGTTTTCATCTTCGCTTTTCATCCGGTGCAGGTGGAGCCTGTGGCCTGGCTGACGGCGCGCAAGGATCTGCTCAGCGTTTTTTTCGCGCTTCTGACGTTTCATGCGTATCTTTCTTCCCTCCGGCGGCCCTCCGCGGGGCGCAAGGCGCTGGTCGCGCTGGCCTTCGCATGCGCACTCATGTCCAAGTCCATGATGATCCCGCTGCCTTTTTTGCTGCTGGTCCTGGATTTCTGGCCGCTGGGGCGCCTGAACTGGGAGGACCGGCCGCTTTTGGTCCGGCGCATCCGCGAAAAAATGCCGCTCTGGATCCTGGCGCTTGTTTTTATTCCCGTGCCATTTCTGGGCGTGCCTTCCGCGCTTTCTTACGCGAAGCCGTTTCACGTGCTGGCCGGCGCGCTGACGAGTTATTTTTTCTACCTGCGAAAATGGTTTTGGCCCGCGGACCTGGGCTTTTATGGGCCCCAGCAGGCGGGTTCGGTGAATCCCGCCGTCCTCGCGGCAGCCGCGCTGGGCGCGGCGCTCCTGGCCGTGGGCGCCTGGAAGCAAAGGAAATTGCGCCCGCATCTGACGGCGGCCTGGCTTTGGTATACGGCTTCGATTTCACCGGTGCTCGGCCTGGAATTCCCGGGCGACCGTTTTCTTTATCTCCCCACGATCGGGCTTGCGGCGGCCGTGGCATGGGAAACCGGATGCCGGCTCAAGACGCGGCGCGGCCCGGCCTTCGCGGTCTCGGCGGCGGCCATGGCCGGGGTGTTCGTACTGCCGTTCCTTTCTTTCGCGCAGACCGCGACCTGGCGCACGAGCGAGACCCTTTTCCATCGCGCTTTGGAAGTGAACCCCCGCAATTACCTGGCCATGAACGATCTCGGCGTTTATTACGAAGAGAAGGGAAGGCATGCGGAAGCTTCCGAGATGTTTTCGAGGGCACTTGGCGTTTCCTCCAAGCAAAGCGACCTCTACAACAACATGGGCACCGTTCTTTTCCTGCAGGGCAAAAACGACGAGGCGCTGGAATATTTTAAAAAATCCGTGGACTTGAATCCGTACAATCCCCGCGCGCAGAATAACATCGGTAACATCCTGGTCGAACGGCAGGATTTTTCCGGGGCGGAGGGCCATTATTCCAAGGCCCTCGAAATGCAGCCCGGCTACACGCACGCTTACAACAATAAAGGCGTCCTGCTCTCGCGGGAGGGAAAGCCGCAAGAAGCGCTTGATTATTTCAAGCAGGCCGTGGCTTCAGACAAGCAAAACGCGGTGGCGGAAAAAAATTGGGCCAATGCGCTCGTGCAGCTGGACCGGCGCGAAGAATCGCTGGCCCATTTCGCACGCGCCGTGGAAATCAACCCCGACGACGCGGAAGGCTGGAACAATCTCGGGGCTACGTTTTCCGAATTAGGCAGGCATGGGGAAGCGCTTCCTTATTATCTGAAGGCGCTGGAAAAAGCGCCGCGCTTTGCGACGGCCTATTACAACGCAGGCCATGCCTGCCTCTTGACCGGGCAAAACCAGGCGGCGCGGGATTTTTTCAGCCGCGCGCTCGCGCTCAAGCCGGATTACGAGAAAGCCAAGCTGGGATTGACCCTGCTGGACGAAGCCTCACGGAACCCGCCCGCGGGCGGCGGAACCTCTTGATCTTGAAGCGGCGGCCCCGGGCTGCCGATTGCAAAGCGCTTTTTCATCGTGTACCGTTAAACAGGAAAGGGAGCTCATGAACGCATCCGCGAAATTCTTGTCCGGGTTTTTTGCCGCCGTCTTCGTTTTTACTTCCGGATTTTCTTACGCGGAAGAGCCTTCCGCGCAAGCGCACCGGTACGGCCTGGAATCCGGAGTCGTGAAATACGACATTACCGGCGCGCAGACCGGTAACGAAACGGTTTCTTTCGACCAGTGGGGGCGCCGCGAATCGCGCAAGACGAGCGTGAACGGCGGCAAGAACAAAAAGGGGGAAACCTTTCTCACGCTTTTCTTTCCGGACTTTATTTATTTCGTGGACCTCGCGAAAAAAAGCGGCCACAAATGGAAAAATAATTTCTGGGATACGTTCCCGGAAGGCGAGTACACGTCTGAGGCCATCCAGAAACTCGGCGGCAAAAAAACCGGAACCGAAGACATCCTGGGCAAAACCTGCGACGTCTGGGACATCCCGGCCGCCCAGACCCATCTCTGGGTCTGGAACCGCATTCCCCTCAAGATGACGCGGCAGATCCAGGAAGGTGAAATCGTTTCGGCGGCAAGCGCGCTTCAGGAAAATGTTGCCGTGCCTGAAGAAAACTTCGCGGTTCCGGAGGGCGCGGACATCAAAGAAACAGGGGATCAAAGCATTCCATCCATTACTTAGTTCTTGAGGAGGGCTTCATGCCGTGGAAAAAATGCAACGTCTGCAAGAAAGAAATCCCGCTCGGGGGAACCTATTACCGCTGTTCGGTGAGCACCTGCCGCAATAAAGTCACCGGCCTTTTTTTCTGCTCCATGCTCTGCTACGACGGGCACCTGGGCTTTGCCCGCCACCGCAGCTCCTACTGCGAGGAAGAAACAGCCCCGGCGGCCTGAATAGCTAGAAGGTTTTAACTTTCGGTATTTCCAGGGGTTAGCCGCAATCCCTTTGCGGCCTCTGGACTTCAGTCCGGAATACCTGCCAAAAAACATCTCCTCCGACCGCATTTATTTCGCGTGCTGCCTTGATTTTACGTCAAGGCGCCGCTATACTTTTTTTTGCAGGTGAAGAAAGTCTGTTCCGCTACGACAAAACCCTCTTTACTACGGAAAGGAGTGCAGCATGCCGATCTCGCCGGCCACTTCCTTGAATCCCGTACCGTATCCCGAAGAACACCACGAATCGTTTAAACCTTTGCGCAGACGCGTTCTCATCGTGGAAGACGAGGAGGGAGCGCTGAAGCTTCTCGAACGCCGGTTCCGCAAAATGGGCTTCGACGTTGCCGCGGCCCAGGACGGCCTGGATGCGCTTGATCAGGCGCGCCGCAAAGAATCGGACCTGATCATTCTCGACCTGGTGCTCCCGAAACTCTCGGGCGAGGAAGTCTGCAAGGCCATACGCGAAGACGACGACCGGCACATTTCCGGCATTCCCATCATCATGCTGACAGGGAAAGATACGGTCGCCGACCGCATCGTCGGCAAGGTGATCGGCGCCAACGCGTATTTGACTAAGCCTTTTGACTTCGATGATCTCATGGACAAGGTCATCGAGCTTTCAATCCCTGAGTGACGCGGCTCGCCGCGCTTTGAAAAGGGTGTGCAAAAAAAGTTTCCATAGTCCCATGATGTCCCTCGAATCCCGCGCCGCCGCATCCAAAGCCAACGTCTCCCTCATTCTCATCCTGTCCCTGGGCCTCACTTTGTCCGCCGGGATTTTTATCTTGTCCCGTCAGCTGGAAGACAAGGCTTTCCGCGCCACGTTCGAACTGCAGTCTCAGGAGAGGATCTCGATTTTAGAAAGCGACCTGCAGGCCATGTTCAGCCTCGTGCGCGCATTGAAAGCATTTTACGACGGCTCTCAGCGCGTCGAACGCGGAGAATTCCGGCAATTTTCCGAGGCCTTGCTTGAAGGCCACAGCATGATTCAGGCCGTGGAATGGATCCCGCGCGTGCCGCAGGCCTGGCGCAGAGTCTATGAGGAGTCCGCGCGCGAACAGGGGTATGCGGACTTCCAGTTCCTCGACCTCTTGCCTTCCGGCGGCAAGGCGGCCGCGCCGGAGAGATCCGAATATTACCCGGTTTATTTTGCGGAACCCGAAGCCAAGAACCGGACGGTGCTGGGCTCCGATGAATCGCAAATGCCGCGCCGTTTCGCTACGATGGAACAAAGCCGTGATGCCGCGGCCATTCGCATGACGCCGCCTTTAAGCCTTTGGCGGCTGAAGGAAAAAAATCAGACGGCCCTGATCGCCTATGCGTCCGTTTATCAAAAGGGAAAATGGGAGGAAAGCGCGGAGGCTTACGCGGCCCATTTGGCGGGCTTTGTCACGGGCGTTTTCAAAGTGAACGATCTTGTTTCCGAAGCCACGGGTTTTTTTGATTCCGTTGGCATCGATTTCTACATTGACGACGTGACCGATTCCGCGCATCCGGAGCTTGTCTACGAGAACACATCCGGCGCGCATGAGCTCCATCCGCCCGCGCCTCGCGGACGGTTTTTTTATAAATATGAGCTCGGGGTCGGCGGCAGGAAATGGGACATTTATTGTTTTCCGAGCCGGCGTTACATGACGGGGATGATCCGCTTTTCCTGGGCCGTCCTCGTCATCGGGTGCCTGCTCACCCTGTTCCTGGGAATTTATCTGAGCCACGTCATCCGCCACGGATCCAAACTGAAACTGCTGAATGCCCGGCTGCAGGAGGAAATCAAGGAACGCGCCAAGACCGCGGAATTGCGCGCGAGCGAAGAACGCTTCCGCGGCGTCGTGGACCAGGCCGTGGACGCCTTGCTGCTGGTCGAACGGTCCGGGCGCTTCGTGGACGTCAATCAGAAGGCCTGCGACAGCCTGGGCTATTCGCGCCAGGAGTTCGCCGCCATGTCTGTGTGGGACATCGAACCCGGCTGCGAGCGCGGGCGCCTGGAGCTTCTCTGGAGCCGTTTGAAGCCCGGGGTCCCCTTGACGGTGGAAACCATTTACCGCCGCAAGGACAGCCGGCAATTTCCCGTGGAAATCAGCGTCGGCGTCATTTCGCTGCGCGGCCAGGAATTCCTGCTGCTCCTCGTCCGCGACATCACCCTCCGCAAAGAAGTCGAGGAAGAACTGCGGCGGGCGAATGCCTTCCTGGATTCCATCGTCGAGAATATCCCGCACATGATCTTTCTCAAGGACGCCAAAGACCTGCGGTTCGTGCGCTTCAACAAGGCGGCCGAAGAGCTGCTCGGCTACACCCGCGGCGATTTCATCGGTAAAACCGACTACGATTTTTTTCCGAAAGAGGAAGCGGATTTTTTTACCGCCAAGGACCGGAACGTACTGGAAACCGGCCATGTCCTCGACATTCCCGAAGAGCCCGTGCATACGCGGCGCAAGGGCCTGCGCATCGTGCACACAAAAAAAATTCCCATCTTCGACCACGCGAGCGAGCCGTTGTATCTTCTCGGCATTTCCGAGGACATCACGGACAAGAAACGCGCCGAAGACCGCCTGAGGGAGCTGGGCACCGCGATGGAAAACGCGGTCGAAGCGATTTCCCGCGTGGATAAGGAAGGCCGGTTCGTTTCGATGAACCGCGCTTTCGCGGACCTCGTCGGCCAGGGCTCCAGCGAGGCCATGACCGGGCAGAAATGGCAGCCTTTTGTCCACCACAAGGATTATGACAAGGCGGACGCGGCCTACGAGCACATGGTTAAATGGGGCAAATCCGAAGCGGAGATCCGGGTGCAGCGCAAGGAAGGCTCCATTTTTTACGCGCAGCTGGTTATGGTCAAAGTGCACGACCATGATTCGAAATTTTCGGGGTCTTATTTTTTCATCAAGGACATCACCGAGCGCAAATACAAGGAATCGCTCGATGTGAAATCCGAGCTCATTTCCATGGTGGCGCACGAACTCCGCACGCCGCTGCATGCCGTGCGTGAAGGCATCAGCATCATGCTCGACGGATTGACCGGCGAGCTGAACGCGGACCAGCAGGAAGTCCTGAGCACCACCAAGACGAGCCTCGACCGGCTCGTGCGGCTGGTCAACGCCTTCCTCGATTTCCAAAGGCTGGAAGCCGGCATCATGGATTTCCGCCTGCAGCCGGCCGACCTGAACGGGCTCGTGCTTGACGCCAGAAAACAGGCGGAGCTTCTCATCAAGAACAAGCCTCTCAAGATCGAATGCCGCCCGCAGGAAAATTTGCCTGCCGTGCTGGTGGACCGCGACAGGATCATCCAGGTCCTCATGAACCTCCTGAACAACGCCATCAAATTTACCGAGCAGGGCGTGATCACGGTGACGACCGAGACCACGGACGGCGGCGTCAAAGTGTCAGTGCGCGATACCGGCATCGGCATCAAACCCGAGGACGTCCCGAGACTTTTCCGCAAATTCGGGCAGCTGGAAGCGGGGCAGATCGCGGCGCCGGGCGGCACGGGCCTGGGCCTTGCGATCTGCAGCAAGATCATCGAGCAGCACAAAGGGCATTTGTGGGTCGAGTCGGAATACAAACAGGGAAGCGTTTTTTCGTTTGTGATCCCGCTTGCAACGTGACCGCTCCGGGCCTATCATGGCGGTCATGAAACGCGGAAACCTTCTTTTTATCCTCGCGCTCGCGGCTGTATTTTCCTTCCAGGGTTTCGACGTTCCCGCTTTTAAATCCAATCCCAAGACCTGCTGCGGCCGCCTGGTTTGCCAGTGCAAGCATGCGCCCGGCGCGTTTTGCCCAATGGGGCATGGTGCCCACGCTTTCAAGCAGCAGCCGGTGCACCAGAAAGCGCCGGGCTTCGCAAAAGCCCCTTGCTCGGGAGACACTTCCAAAACCGCGCTCGCCGGATTTTGCAAAGACTTCAATGCGGTCCCGGAAGCCGCGTTTCCGTTCGTTCCGCGGTTCGAATTGCTTTCTCTTGCCTCAATCTCTTTTCCGCGCGCTCTAAGCGCAGGAACTCCCGACCGTCCGCCCAAACTTTTCGCCGCCCTCTAATTTCTCTTTCCTTTTCCGTCCGGTAAGGACTGAATTTTCTTTTCCAAGGAGATTTTATGCGAAGCGGAGCAGGGGTCTTTTTCTTAGCCGTCGTAATGGCGCCCTCATGGGCCTATGGCGCGGAGTCCAAAATTTCTAAAAGCACTTTGCCCGAAGTCGTCGTTAAGGCCGTGGACAACGGCTCTTTGACGTCCCCGGGCATTCAAACGGCGCGCGCGGAAATCAACCGCACGGCGGGCGGTGTGTCGGTCATCGACGCGGAAGCCTACAAAAAAGGCCGGGCGTCCACGCTTCAGGACAGCCTGGGCTATACGGCGGGCGTGTACGTCCAGCCGCGTTTCGGAGCCGAGGAAGCGCGCTTGTCCATACGCGGCTCCGGCATCCAGCGCACGTTTCATCTGCGCGGCATCAAATTGCTGCAGGACGGGATTCCGATCAACCAGGCCGACGGCGGCGGCGATTTCCAGGCCATCGATCCGCTGGCGCTCAAATACATCGAGGTCTTCCGCGGTGCCAATGCGCTTCAATACGGTTCCACGACGCTCGGCGGAGCCGTCAATTTCGTGACACCGACGGGCCGCGACGCGTCTGCGATCCAAAGCCGTTTCGAACTCGGCGGATTCAATTATCTCCGTGAGCAGGTGAGTTCCGGCATGGCGATGGGCCCCGCGGATTATTACGTGTCGCTTTCGGAGGCGCGCCAGGACGGATTCCGGAACCATGCCGAGCAGTGGAACCGGCGCATCTTTACGAATTTCGGTTATCAGTTCAACGAGCATGTGGAAACGCGTTTTTACCTCGGCCTTGCCGATTCCAAGTCCATGCTGCCCGGAAGCATCACCAAAGGCCAGATGCGTCAGAATCCCAAGCAGCCCAATGCCGCGAACGTGACCGGCAACCAGAAGCGCGATTATGACCAGGTGCAGCTTTCGAACAAAACCACGTTCCACTGGGACGACCAGACTTTCGAGATCGGTTCTTTCTACGTCCGCAAAGACCTGTTCCATCCCATCTTCCAGGTCATCGACCAGCTTTCGCATGATTTCGGCGCGAGCTTCCGGTACCTCAACAAATCGGATTTCTTGAACCGGAAAAACATCCTGACGCTGGGCTTCAATCCCGTCTGGAATCTGGTGTATGCCCAGCAGCACGTTAATGTGGGCGGACAGCGCGGCGCGCTCACGGCGGACGCGCTCCAGCGTTCACGGAACCTGGACCTTTATGGCGAAGAGCAGTTTTATGTGATTGATCGGCTCGCGCTTGTCGGCGGCATGCAATGGAGCTTTGCCTCGCGCAAGACCAAGGACAAGTTTATTTCCGATGGCGACAACAGCGGCCATCCGAGATATCACGCCGTGAGTCCCAAGGCCGGCATCCGTTACGAGATCACGGAGAACAGCCAGGTCTTCGCCAATTTCAGCCGCAGCTTCGAGCCGCCGAGCTTCGGGGAATTGTCGAACGTGACGAGCGGAGGCATCCGCGATCTCACGCCGCAGAAGGCAAGCACGCTGGAAGTCGGAACGCGCGGCGACGAAGGCAGGATTTCCTGGGACCTCGCCTGGTATTACTCGTGGGTCGACAACGAATTGCTCAGCTTGAACGATGCCGCGGGAAATCCCCTGGGGACCGTGAACGCTTACAGAACCCATCACCAAGGCGTGGAGCTGGGGACCTCGCTCGATTTGTTTCGCGGTATTTTAGCGAAGGGCGGGGAAAAGACCGCCGCGCCCGAAGGCTTCAGGCCCGAAGATTTGCTCGGCCTGCGCGAGCCTTGGGAAGGGGAGGATCGCGTGGTTTTGCACGGCATCTACAGTTGGAGCCGCTTCAACTTTTCAAACGATCCCGCCTTCAGCAACAATTCCTTGCCCGGCATTCCCGCGCATTTTTTCCGCGCCGAGCTCGTTTACGAGCATCCCTGCGGGATCTATTTCGGGCCCAACCTCGAATGGACACCGGTCGATTATGCCGTGGACATGAACCATACCTTGTTCACGGATCCTTATGCGCTGCTCGGCCTGAAGGGGGGCTATAAAACGAGAAAAGGTTTTTCATTCTTCGTCGAAGCCAAAAATCTGACGAATGAAATCTATGCCGCCACGACCGGAATCATCAGCAATGCCAGCGGCGCCGATTCCGGCCAGTTTTTTCCGGGCGACGGACGCTCCGTGTATGCCGGCATGGAATTCCGATGGGGGTAAGAATCCCGTTGACCCTGAAAAAACGGCTGGCATAATAACTCCCTAACGTCTTTTTAACCTTGCCGGAGGATTTATGCTCAGCAAAACTATTCAAGCCGCATTGAACGAACAGATCGCCCAGGAAAATTACGGTTCGAATTATTATCTCGCCATGGCCGCATGGTGCGACAAGAGCGCGCTGAAGGGCTCCGCGAAATTCATGTACAGCCACGCGGAGCAGGAGCGCGGCCACATGATGAAGCTTTTCCGCTACATCATCGACACCGGCGGCAGCGCCCTTGTCGGCGCCGTGAAAGCGCCTCCGGCGGAATACAAAAACATCCAGGAAATGTTCGAGCTCACGCTCAAGCACGAGAAGCAGATGACCAAGGCCATCAATTCGCTCGTGGATCTCTGCCTCCAGGAAAAAGATTACTCCACGTTTAATTTCCTCCAGTGGTACGTCGCCGAACAGCACGAAGAAGAAAACCAGTTCAACCGCATCCTGGATCTTTTGAAGATCACGGGCGTGGATGGAAAAGGCGTCTTCTTCGCGGATAAGGAAATCGGGTCGTACTCGGTTTCAGCGAAGTAATTTTAAGCTAAGCCCCAGCCCAAGAAATCCCGCCTCCCGGCGGGCAAACGGTCCTTCCTGTTTTAGAGGGGATTCCCCCTCTCTAGCTGATCTCTAACCCTTAATAATTTAATAGGTTGCATCACTTTTATTAAGTCCAAGAGGATTGCGGGATATCGAAACTTATGTTAAACTTTATAAAACTTTTAAAATAACTTTCGCCGTCAACCTTCTAAGGAAAACAAAGAGCTTATTGCCCCATGAGAATGAGCGAAGCCGTGAAAAAAGGGACGGGTCTTTTAACCGCCCTCATTTTCTGCCTGACGGGACTCCTGCCTTCGCCCCCAATTGCCGCGGCGGCGGAAAATGGAAACGAGACGGAAGTTTCCCGGCCTTTCACACGCGAAATTCTCAACTCCACGTCGCTTCCCGCGGAACTCGGAAGCATCGAAGAATCCTACAAGGGAACGTCGCCTTTCCTCGTTTTTGTCGTGCGCGACGCCCATGCTAATTATCATGCCCAGGCGTCGATCGAAAACCTCATCGGATTTCTCGTTCAAAAATACGGTTTGAAAGACGTGGCGCTCGAAGGCGGCGCCGGCGAAATGGATCCCACGCTGTTCCGCTATTTTCCGGACGAAGCCGTGAAAAGGGAGATCTTCGACGCCTACCTCAAAAAAGGGGAACTTTCCGGTGCCGTGAGCGCGGCGGTTTTTTCGCAGCCGCAGCTGCGCTTCCACGGGCTCGAAGATACGGAATTGTACCGCGGGGAAATCCGCGCCTTCCTGAAAGCCGCGGCGCGCAAACCCGAGGCGCTTCAGGAAATCGAAAAGCGGCGGGCGGAATTGCAGGCCAGGAAAAAAGAGCATTATGCTCCGGCCCTGCTCGAACTGGATGCCCGGCTCGTAGCGCTCGACAAAGACCCTTCGAAGCTGGCCGAAACGTTTCTCTACCTTTGCGGGCTGCGCGATCCGAAAGACTATCCGGCGCTGCAGGTGCTTTTCAACGAACTCGAGCACAGCCGCGAATCGGACCAGGGGGCCGCGGCCCGCGCCCTTCAAACGCTCGCGGCCGATCTCTCGCGCCGCCTCCAGACCTCGAAGCAGATCAAGGAATTTTCCGAGCAGAAGCAGGAGTACGACACGGGCTCGGCCTCGCCCATGCAATTCGCCGCGTTCCTTACGGAGTTTGCCCGCGAAAACGGATGGGCCGTGGAAGTCCCGCCCGAAGTCGAAACCATCGCCCGCAATCATCTGCTCTTCCGCAAAATGAAAGGCATGCTGTTCTCCGACGAATTGGAATCTTTCGTGCGCGCGATTCAGGAATCGCTTCTGGACTCGCCGGCTGGGCGGGAGATTTTCGCGGCGGACCGCGCGCTTGTGCTCGCGCGCAAGCTGGCCTCCCTGGAAATTACGCCCTCGGATTGGGAAGAAATCAAAAGCGCCGGAACCGTCCTGCCGCTTCCCGACGCCGTCCATTTTTATGAAATTTCCGAGAAACGCGACAGTGTTTTCTTCAACAACCTGATCGGCCTTCTGGAAAACCGAGGCGAGCCGGAAAGTAAGCCGGTGATGTTCGTCGCGGGAGGCTTCCACACGCCGCCGATGCTCAAGAAACTGCAGGAAAAGCACATCTCCTACACCGTGATATCGCCCGCCATCGAAGAAGTGGAAGAAGGCGCCGACGAGCATTACCTCGCGCTCATGAAAGGCGACGTTTCGTGGAAGAACCACTTCAAGCACACGGCCGGGGGAATCGACCTGTACGAATCCTTCAGCGAAGACGCGGTCGAAAAACTGCTGGAAGCCTCCGCCGCGTCCGGTCCCGCGCTCAAGGCCTGGCGTGACGAGCTCATCCGCGGACTGGCAGGCGAAAACCGCCTTTCCAGCGCCGGCGACTATACCCGTTTCATGGACGCGGCGCGGCGCCGCGAGCTGGGGCAGGGGGACCAGGCTTTTCTGCGTTCCCAGTGGAAAGAAAAAATCGAAAATTTCGCGCGCGGGCTTTCGGAACTCGTCTCGAAGGGGCAGTTGACGGATGCGAACCTTGCGCGGCTTTTTTCTCCCGCAGCGGCGTCGCCGATCGCGGACAAGCCGCTTTTCCCGAGCTGGGTCATTCCCAACGATTTGATGGACCTCATGCTCGGCCGGGAAGTCGAGACCGCCGCTCCGAAATCCGAATTGCGCAGCGACCAGGAGGGCGGCCAGCCGGAAGTCGTAACGCCCGAAACCGTTGTCCCGCCCGCGACCGAAGCTGCCGCGCCTCCGGCGGCTATCCCGCTGCCGGCCGATGCAGTATCGCTTGTCCTGCACCAGCTTCTCAACGCATGGAACTTCAGCCGCCGGCCCGAGAAAAATCAGGACTTCCAAAAGATGGAGGCCCGCGTCGCGGAGCTCTCGCAGCACGAACAGGACCCGGAAAAAAAGGCCGAACGTGACCGCCTGCGCCACCAGCTCGAAGTTTTTTACCGGCCGCTTCTCGCCGACAACGTCAACCTGCCGGTGCTGCTCGGCCACATTTTTGCGGATGTCCGTACCGCCGACCGGCTCTCTCTCGCTCTGACGCCTTTTGCCCATCTGGAAAAACCCCAGATGCAGGCGCTCGCGCTCCCTCCGGGCGCGGGGACGTGGGAAAATTTTCCGCTGGCGAAGACCGACCGCGATGCGCTCGACCGGATTTTGCAAAGACTCCAGGCTTTTTACGCCTCCGTGCCTTTCGCGGACGGTTTTATTGCCCCTCCTCAGGCGAAGGCCGGTGCGGAGCTTGCCCCGCCGGAGTACGCGGAGTTTGAAATCCTCCAAAACAACAGGACGGGCATCCGTCCCGGGGATTTAAAACTCACCGGCGGTTTGCAGATGCAGCTCGAAGAAATTTGGATGAACCTTTTTGCGAGGCGGCTGATCACGCCTCCCGAACTTGCGCTTCTCAGTTACATTGAGGTGCGGGCGGGAGCGCCTGCCGCGGCCGCCTATGACGCAGGCACATGGCCGGAGGCCGCCAAAGCCGACGCGCCGCTGGCTCCGAAAGACCGGCCGCGCCTCGTCCTGAACCGTGAGATGATGGAACTGGCTTCGACAGACCCCGGCCTGCGCCGGATCCTGACCCGCGAGATCGAGGCCGTGCTGGAACAAGTCCGGATACGCGGGCTGCTGGCCCATGAGAGCGTGGGGCTGCCTGTCCTTTTCGATGATTTGACCAACGACTATCAGGCCCGCGGCGCGGCCATGTTAAAGCTGGTTTCGCTGCGCCACCGGCTCCGCCAATTCCTCGAAAGCGATGACCGCTCCATGGAAATCTCCTGGGCCAAAGCGCAGGGCGACGCCAATGCATCCTGGGCCCGCATCCTTGAAATCGGGGACAAGAGGATCCAATCCGGGGAGACTGTGGAAGTTGTTTTGGACGCGCTGACCACCGCTGCGGAAGCCGGAGACGGCAGTCTGACGGCGTTCCTCATGCAGCGATCGCCGGGAGTCCTGGCAACGGGCTTCGCGGCGCTCGGCGACCGGAAAGAACTTCTCTGGCGGCTCAAGCATCTTGAAACCGAAGCCCTGAATTCCCATCTCGACCAGCAGGCGGCCCAATTCCGCCGTTACGGTACTTACGGAGCTCCGAACGGAGAATTCTGGCCCCTCGCGTCGCGCGCGCTGCACCGGCGCCTGATCACGGACCTTACCGCGCGCGTGACCGAACAGCGCAAGAAGACGGTCCGCGAAGAACTCTACGGCAAGAAAAAAGAAATCGCGCCGCCGGAAGAAGCGGAGCTGGAGCTCAAACGCCAGCTGGATTTCGAACTCGCCCCGCACCAGCTGCTCAAGCAGGATTTGAGGTCTGAGTCCGTCTATCCCGACTCGACCTTCCGGCTGAACGGGCTCGTCACTTATTACGAACGCCTTTTGGAGGAGAGGGCCGCATCGCCGGCTCCCGCGGCCGCGCCCCTGCCCACGACTCCCGCTCCAGCGGCCGCTGCCGCGGAAGAAGACGACAGCACGCTGATCAATTTTATCCTCAAAGAAGCGGGCTTCCCGGAAGTCGACCGCATGAGGATCTGGCCGAAAAAATCGCCGGAGACCAAGAAGGTGGAAAAGCTGGTCCAACTGCTGGATTTCCTGACGCGCAGCGAATGGATGGGATCCAACATGGTTTTCAGGAGATTCGAAGACGCGAAGAGCGTCTACGACCTTTTGGGAGACGAGAAAAATTATTTCCGTTCGGAATGGATCCGCCTGAACCTGGAGAACCAGTACTTCAGCCGCCTCGGTGTTTTCAAGGAACTGGGATTCACGACCGGCGGCGTGTTCGGAGGAAGGCGCGAAAATTTTTATCCTTTCCTGGAGCTGGCAAGCGTGGTGCTCGCGCTGATCCGGTCTCAGGAATTCCGCGGGCTCATGGGCGCGGCAAGCTTCGATCCCGTGAATTGGAACAAGCCGGACAAAATCGCGGCCACCGTGGAACTCGCCAAGCGCATCCTTCAGGACCCGCGCGTCCGCACGGCCGCTGCCGCGGCGCCCGCCGTTGCGGAGCCGGAAGCAGAAGCTCCCGAAGGCGAAGTGGCCGAAGAAGCGGCCGCCGAAGCCCAGGAGCCGCAGGATACGGACGAGCAGCTGTCGTTCCGCGAAAAGTACGGCATCATCCTCGGGCGCGACCTCACGCGGCGCGTTTACTCCAACCTGTTCCTGCGCAACATCCGCCAATCTTATTACTGGCAGAACCTGATGAAAAAAGCGATCGACCGTTCCGAAGAAATCCTGCTGGATGAAGCGGTCCGTGAAGACGTGGCCAAGCTGCAGGAAGACGAAAAGCATTTTACCGATGCGGCGGGGCACCGCGTGCTCACGCTCCAGCTGAATTCGAAGAAAAAAATCACGGGTGTCCTGATCTACAAGACGGATGAGGCCGGCCAGATCCTATACGCCGACAAGCGTGATCTTCTGAACACCGGCACGACTTATGAAGACGGCAAGTCTCTCGACGAGTGGCTGGCACTGCAAGGCAATCTGTTTGGTGTCGAAGTCACTGAAAGGCTTTTTTATGAAAACGGCCTCCCGGCACTGCGTGTGACGCTGGGCGCCAAGCTTCCGAAGAAAACGGTCCGCAACGTCAAAGGTGTCCAGACTTACAAAGTCGAGGGCGGGCAAATCGTTTCGGTCCTGGATCACGCCCTTCACCAGGACAAGATCGCCTTCGAGCCCGGCTGGACGCTCACCCAGTGGCGCGACCACATGGCCGACGTCACCGACGACACGCCCGCGGCGGAACCGAAAACCGAAATGGATATTTTTGGCTATGACCGCAAGACCAATTCCACCTGGGACATTTATTTTACCAACGCGACGATGGGCCAGGTCATGGTCGGTAAAAAACCGCAGGATGTTGTCACCGACGGTACGATCCATAAGATCGTTTTCACCACGGCAGCCGAAGATCTCACGACGACTCGTGAAGACGAGTTCGAGCTTTTGAAACAAGCGGAGGCCTTTTTTCGCGAGGAGCATAAGGATTTGTCCCCGCCGGCCATGCGAAGCTATTGGGAAGGCCAGAAAGGAAAGCTGTACGGCGAGGTCAAGTCCCGCTCGTTCAACCGCATCGTGAAAAACGTTCCCTACACCGACCTGAAGGTCAACATCGATACCAAGACGGGCGACGTGGTAAACGTCGAAATTTTCTTTTACAGCGACAAGAACAAGATGGTGACGTCGGAGGTATGGGTTCCGATCTCTCCGTTTACCTTTCCGACCGGCTTTTCGTTCGATGATTGGCGTGAACGCCTGACCGCGCTTCTCCGGCGGCAGTCGCGTTCTTTTTACGACAGCAAAGAGCGGAAGCGCCTCGAGGTAAACTTTGATGCCTTGGGCAATCTGACCGGCATCGAACACGCGGCGAAGATTGGAGCGCGGGCGGTTCGCGTCTTTTATCTGGGCGACAGCCTGACGCGCATGGGGGTCTTTGACGGAGCCCTGAGCCTGCAGGATTGGGAAAAAATGCTCGAAGACTACGAGCCGCTTTTCGCGGTGGACGGCGACGAGACTGAGCTCAAGGCACAGCTCCAGGCCGTGCACGAACAACTCAAAGCCCATCCCGCGGTCAGCGCGCTGCTCAAGGAACACGAGACCCGGTATTTCGAAAGGATGAATTTCGGCCGGCTCCACGAAAAATTCGAACCGATCCGTGCGTGGGCTGAGGCCCAGCGCCAGGCGCTGGCCAAGGCGCGGCAGCATTACGAAAATTACCTGGGCGAACGCAAGATCTCGGGCAAGGAAGACAATTTTGAAATCAAACAATTCGTCGAGTCGGTCGTGGTGCCCGGCCTGGCGGGCCTCGTGGGCGAATGGGATTCCACGGTGGACTTGGACGTGCTTCTCGCGCGCGTTTTCGCGTTCGCGGTTCAGACCGAACCGCGCTCGCTGCTCGGGCTCTCGGGACCGGAACAGACGGCCGTGGATTCGGGCATCGGCATTTTCACCCAGATGATCCCGGAAAACGAAGTTACGGCGACAGACGCGGACGCCGCGGCCAAAGCCATCCTCGAGGCGCGCAAAACAAAGGCGGAGTTAAGAAGCGAAGTCCAGCCCGCCCCGCGCGCGGAACTCCGTTCCCTGCAGGACAAAATCCGCCAGGGCCTGAATCTCCACGACAAGATGGAACCCGTGCGGCAGTCGCTGACGCGCGCGCTCGCGCTGATGGACGTCAACGTGCGCAAGTACAATGCCGTGGATGCCCGCGACACGCGCCCCGGGCTGGAAGGCAAATTCCTCGACGCCGCGCACGGCAATGCCAATACGGCCATGCATTCGGCGCTTTGGGCCGTGGAGTACCTGCATGAAACCAACGGCGAGATCGAAAGCGCGCTCGACGACAGCCCCTTGTCGCTTTTGTACGCCGCTTACCAATCCAAAGGAGATCTGCCCAAGCCCAAAAAAATCACGGACGTCCAGCCCAACGAGCTCCTCGCGCGGCTCGTGCGCGGCGGCGATCCCGCGCACTGGAACCACGACGTGGTCGAGCAGACGCTGACGTCGATCGCCGCGGTCCCTGAAAACCGGCGCAGGCAGGACCTCATCACTTCCTTTTTCACGCTGAACAA